>JBEHXY010000366.1:0-4351 GCA_048498455.1 Planctomycetota bacterium
TTCCCCAATCGCACTCGCCACCGCCACCCCCCCCGCATGCGTGATCGACAAAAACCACTTCTCAATCCCCAACTCCCCGGCGACGCGCAAACACTCCCCCGTCAACCGCACCGCCGGCTTCCCCGATTGCTCGTTGATCACCTCCATATCCGTCCACGCGATCTGCCCCCGCCACCCCGTCCCGAGCACTTTCAAAATCGCCTCCTTCGCCGCAAACCGCCCCGCAAACCGCTCATCACAATCCCGATGCCCCAAACAATACGCCTGCTCCTCCTTCGTAAAACAGCGATCCAGAAAATGCCCCCCATGCTCCCCCCGCATCCGCGCAATCCGCCCCACCTCCGCCAGATCAATCCCATGTCCCACAATCGCCATAAAAAAATTCCTCCAAACAACCCCATTAAACACCACTCCCATCCCCCTCACCACCCCAACTCCCTCGTTCCCTTTCGTGTCCTTCATGTCTTCCGTGGCCCCGTAGCCGTCCTCCGTGTCTCCGCGCCTCCGTGGTTCAATCCGTCGTCCGTCGTCGTCTCCGCGTCCAATTCCCGTCATCCTTCGTGACCCTTCGTGCCTTCGTGTCTTCGTGTTGAAGTCGTCGTCGCCTCAGTAATGCCGCACGATCACCTCCGCCCCGCGCCGATCATGCCCCCCCACCGCGTACCGCAGCGCATCGATCACATGGTCATGCACCCCATCCTTCACCGGCCCGCCATCCGCACCGCGCCGGTACCCCTCCAGCGCCGCGATCACCCGCGCGCACCGCGGATCCACCAGCAGCCGCGCCGTCCCCGCCGCCGGACTCACCAGCTCCGCGATCTCCGCCACCCCCTCCTCGATCCGCATCGCCCGCCGCTTGGTCACAAACCCCGCCTCGCGCAGCACCCGCTCGTCGGTCTTTCCCGTCTGCCCATTCACCTGCCCGCCCGCGTTGTCGCAGTACACCGTCACCCCGCCGACGAACCCGCCCGCCGCCCCGCTCCACGCCCGCTCGCGCATCTGCTCGGCGTTCCGCGAAACCGTCTGCTCGCGCGTCACCAGCTCATCGACCACCCACACCACGCGCCGCCCCGCCTCGCGCAGCATCACCATCCACAGGCTCACAAACGCGTGGCGATACCCAAAATCCACCCCCGCGATCACCGCCTCCACGCGCAGCGCCCGCCCCTCCACCACCACCACCTGCCCCGCCGCCGGCGCCGCGCCCACCCACGCCCGCACATGCGTCTCCCGCCGAAACCCCGCGAACACCGCATCCTCAAACCGCGGCCGCTGGCACAACATCTCGTGCTCCCAGGTCGCCCGCGACACCCGCCCGCGCATGGCGATCACATCCTCGATCTTCACAAACCCGCCCGCGCCCTCCACCAACTTCGCACGCCCGCCGCATTCCTTTTCCAAGGGGCATCCCGCGCACTGCCGCCACTCCGGGCATTTCTCCAGCACATCCCACACGCACCACGCAAACACCTTCCGCCCGGCCGCGCCTTGCTGCTCGGTTCCCCGCTCCTCCAGCACCTGCTGCATCAATCCCCCCGGCTTGTGCATCGTCGAAAACGCCTCCACGCTCCCCTTCACCCGCGTCCCATCCAGCGCCCGCCCGCTGGAGCGCGTCGTCAGTTGCGCCGCCTGCCACACCTCCGGATCAAACAGCTCCACCTCGTCGCACCGCAGCTTCTGCACCCGCTGGCCGCGCACGCTGGTGTCCGACTGCGCCAGCACCTCCACCTTCGAGCCGTTGGTCAGCGCCAGCCGCCGCTGCGTGGGCGCCTCCTTCAACCATGTCGAAAAATGGCGCTCCACCAGCCCCCGCAGATAGCTGTACATCTTCTCGCTCTGCTCAAAACTCCCGCCGAGAATCCGCACCTGGATCCCCGGCTTGAACAGCAGATCCAGCAGCGTCGCCACCGCCCCCATCATCGTCTTGCCGCCCCCGCGGCACGCCCACACCACCGCGTCCGTGCCCCCCTCCCGCTCGAAAAAACTGTGCGCCAGGTAATCCAGCGGACTCCCATGACCCGCACAACACCCCTTCTCCGGCAAAGGCATCTCCAGAATCGCCGCCACCCACGCCGCCAGCTCCCGCCGATCCTGCGGCATCCGCAACGCCGCCTGCGACACCACCACCTTCTCCGCCGCCTTCTCCACAACCACATTCATGCGCGACCCTCCTGGCCAAAAAAGAAACCCTTCTCCACTCGACAAACTCCCCGCCCGTGCGAAGTAATTGGTAATTGGTAATTGGTAATTGGTAATTGGTAATTCGCTGGCGCGACAATGGGGGCCCCGCCCTCCGGCGACAGCCAATTACCAATTACGAATTACCAATTACCAACCCCCGTCAGTCCGGGGCATTCGCCGGCGGCCCGCCCACGCGACGCGCCGGCGCCGCGGGCATCGTCCCCAGCCCCTCCTCATCCCCCTTGTCATCGCCTTCTCCCGGCTTCATCAGCGTGACGTCCATCGGCGCGCTCTTCACCATGCCGGTCCAGCGCGCCGCCGCCACCGCCGCCGCCCGCGGCCGGCCGTTGCCCAGCACCTGCCCGCCGTTGTCCTCGTTGTCTTCGCTCGGGCCATACCACACCGGGTCCGACGCCACCACCACGCTCACCCGCGCCTTGCCCTGGAAATAAGTGTTGGGCCCGCCCTGTTCCGGCAGCGTGATGTCGATCACCACCGGCCGGGAAAAACCCACCGAATCTCCCGTCTGGATGTACTCGCGGTCGTTGAAGCCGCGCAGCCGCGTCGCCTCGCCCAGGTTTTCCACCAGCAGGTAGAGGCTCGGGTACCGCGGAATCTGCCGCCCCTTCACCTGCGGCGTCAGCGTCACTTTCAAGTGGCTCGACCCCCGGCCCACGAACTGCGCGGTGATCCCCACGACATCGTCCGTCGCCGACACTTCCGACAGCCGCGCAAAGTAGCGCTCCCTGGGCCCCTCGCCGATGCCCAGCCCCAGCGCCGGCTCGAAATCATTCCAGTTCCGCGGCGAGGGATAGGGCGACTCCATCGGCCAGGATTCCTCCTTCGCCCCCGCCGGCGTCGGACGCCGCGCCTGCCACCCGCCGGACATGGCAAAGACCATCCCCTGCGCCGGGTTGAGCGCCGCGGCGGCGGGCGCCATTTTCCTGGCCTCGGCGGGCGCGGGGTCGGCGGTGATGCGGAAGGTTCCCTCGGCCCGCTGCCCGTCGACCCAGAAGCGCAGCACATACTCGCCCGGGCCCAGGTTCCGCGCGTCGCGGGCCACGTTGCGGGCATCGCCCATGTTCACCCAGAAATCGCCCGGCTTGAGCACCAGCGCCTTTTGCGTGAGGCGGTTCGCCCCGCCGGCGGCGGCCTTGAGTTCGCCGAGCACCTCTTCGCCGCCCTCCGCCTTTTTGCGCGCCAATTGGAACCGGGCGCTGCCCTCGACCAGCGCCGTGCCGCCGGCCGCGCCCAGGTCGGCTCGCGCCTTGACGGCGCGAGTCAGGTTCTCCATCAGCGAGCGCACCACCAGCATCGCCCGCACTTCCTCGCCCACCGCGAACGCCGGCTTGGCAAACTGGATCGCCGCCTGCAGGTCGGGAAACACCATCGGCCCGTCGCCCACCGGCGGATCCGCCACGGAGCGCAAGTCGATCTTCTCCAGATCCGTGCGCGTGACCCACATCGCCCCCGCCGGCCTGCTCGCCACTGCGGTCGGCCCGTCCGACGGCAGGGCGGAACGCACCGCCGGGCCGCCGGTCTGGCCCCACGCCGCCAGCGTCCCCGCCGCCACCAGGCCCGCCCCCATCACCAAAACCCGCTTCCCAACCATCTCACACGCTCCTGTCTGCACAAACCATTCTCTGCCCCCATGGGCCGCCAATCAATAACCAACCGGCAGGGGCTATTCCTTCTCCTTGCGCCAGCGGGTGAGGACTTCGGCGACGGCCTCGAGGAGCTCCGCGGTTTCGGTGCCGTTGAGCTCGGGGACGGCCGGCGGGGGCGGTGCGGCGGGCGGGGTTTCGGGGCGCCTGGCGATGGCACGGGCCGCGGCCTTGCCGGCGATGCCGGAGAGCTGCAGAAGCAGGTCGGCGCTTTTGAGGCGCAGGTCGAACTTTTCGTTCTGCAGCAGCTCCACGAGCCGGTGGACGGCGTAGGGGCTGTAGCGGTCGGCGAGCAGGCGGCTGTGCACGCGCGAGAGGATGCGAAGCGCCTTGAGCTGCTTTTTGCCATAGGGCGTGCGCAGCATCTCCAGCACGCGATCCGCGGCGAGGCCGGTCTGCTCAATGACTTTTTGCAGATCCGCACTGTCGCCCAGTTTCCCGATCACCCCATCAATCCGGTGCGTCTTCATAAAATTCCCTTCTCCAAGAAATCCATCCGTGTTCAT
>JBEHXY010000367.1:0-4339 GCA_048498455.1 Planctomycetota bacterium
GGATAAGGGGCGACCCCCAAATCCCCCGGCACCACCCCGCAGCCCCTCGTGAGGGCCTCGCTACACGGGGCAGCGAGGGGAGAATAACACGGGCCGGAGAGGCGTCGACATCTTTGCCGGTATTTCGCGGAAGGGATTGGGGTGGTTGGGGAATTTGGCGTTGGTAAAATGACGCTCTAAGCACCGATTTTGCCGTCCGGCGGCAGCGCTGGTCGCTTCCGGACCATCCCCTCCACGGAACGTCATCCCGGCGAACGCCGGGACCCATTGCTCGGTGGGGTGGTCTGGCTCGGTGTTGTCGGGTCGCTCGCACCGAGGATGGGCGGGTGCGCTCGGTGCTCGTTGCGGGCAACGGAGCCGTGGGTCCCGGCTTTCGCCGGGATGACGGCCGGTGGAGGTGTGAGGTCGAGGACGACTGGGCTGCGGGGTTTCGCTCAAGAGTGCCGACTGAGGGCGAACACCCCCTCACCAAGCTTGCTACGGGGCTACGCCCCTAGCTTCGCTATCCTCCCCCACCAGGGGGGAGGATGTCGGTGCTGACTGCCGGCATAGGTTTTGCCGCTGGCGCGATGTCATCCTCCCCCTTGGTGGGGGAGGATAGTGGAGCTTGGCCGAAGGCCTAGCGGAACTTGGTGAGGGGGTGTTTGGCTTCAGTCGGGTAGACCCCCGCGGTCGGTGTTTGCGGCCGCCCCCTCCACCAAGCTGTGCTTGGTCCCCCTCCCCCGCTTCGCAGGGGAGGAGCGCCGACTGAGGCTTCGGTTGTTGGGTGCTGACTGAGGGCGAACACCCCCTCACCAAGCTGCGCTAAGCCTTCGGCTAAGCTTCGCTATCCTCCCCCACCAGGGGGGAGGATGTCGGTGCTGACTGCCGGCATGGGTTTTGCCGCTTGCGCGATGTCATCCTCCCCCTTGGTGGGGGAGGATAGTGGAGCTTGGCGCCGGTGCGGTTGGCCGAGCGAGCCCGTTTGGGATCGCTTGGGCAGAGCGACAAAAAAGCGCCCTAGCGGAACTTGGTGAGGGGGTGTTTGGCTTCAGTCGGACCTTCACTCCTGTGGCCACCCCCTCCGTCATAGCTCTTTTGCGCTCTGGCCGAACGATCCCGAACGGGCTCGTTCGGCCAACCGCCGACGTCGCGTGCCACCAACAGCCCACTGCCAGCACCTTCTCTCCCAACCGGAGAAGGGGCAGTCCCCGCCTTGCCCCCCAACCCTCCCTTGTCTAAACACGCCCGAAACCACACCCCCTTGGAGCCCGCTATGACGAATTTCGCCCGCTACCCCAGCCTGGACGGCATGCCGGTAGTGATCTCCGGCGGCGCCTCGGGCATCGGCGAAACCATCGTCCGCGAATTCGCCGCGCAGGGCAGCAGGGTCGGCTTCGTCGATATCGCCGGCGAGCCGGGCGCCGCCCTCGAGGCCGAGTTGCGCGGGCAGGGCCGGACCGTCAAATTCGCCCGCTGCGACATCACCGATACCGCTGCTTACCAATCCGCCATCCGCGACTTCGAGGCGGCGCACGGCCCCGCGCTGGCGCTGGTCAACAACGCCGCCAACGACACCCGCGTCACCTGGGACAAGGTCACCTCCGACAGCTGGGACAAGGCAATCGCCGTCAACCTCAAGCACGCCTTCTTTGCCGCGCAGGCGGTGATCCCTGGCATGATCGCCGCCAGGAAAGGCTCCATCATCAATTTCGGCTCGATCAGCTGGATGATCCTCACCGGCAACCTCACCGCCTACACCGCCAGCAAGGCGGCCGCCCACGGCATGTCCCGCTCGCTCGCCCGCGACCTCGGCCCGCATGGCATCCGCGTCAACACGCTGGTCCCCGGCTGGATCATGACCGAGCGCCAGCTCACCCATTGGGTCGGCGACACCGAGAACGCCCTCATCGACCAGCAGCAGGCCCTCAAAGGCCGTCTCTACCCCGCCGATATCGCCCGCATGGCCCTCTTCCTCGCCGCCGACGACAGCCAGATGATCTCCGCCCAGGATTTCGTCGTCGACGGCGGCTGGGCGCACGGCTGAACCGCCGTCCACACCCCGACAACACGCTTGTTCTAATCACCGTGCTGCCGCATTCTGCGGCGAAACAGGGCACAACTGTTCCAGGGGAGCATCATGAAATCTTCTATCGTCGTGGCGGGTCTCGCGGCGCTGGCGCTGACCGCCTGCAGTACCGTCGATCCCTATACGGGCCAGAGCGGGCTGGCCAAGGGCGCCGGCGGCGCCATGATCGGTGCCGGCTCGGGCGCCGTGGTCGGCGCGATCGTTGGCTCGGCCACCGGCAATGACCCACGCATCGCCGCGCTGATCGGCGCCGGCATTGGCGGTCTCACCGGCGCGGCCGTGGGCCACTACATGGACCAGCAGGAAGCCGAGCTGCGCGCCCAGCTGCAATCGACCGGCGTGTCGGTGACCCGCGTCGGTAACCAGATCATCCTCAACATGCCCTCCAACATCACCTTCGATGTGGATTCGGCCACGGTGCAGCCGGGCTTCAACCAGACGCTGGTCTCGGTCGGCCTCGTGCTCAAGAAGTTCAACAAGACCATCGTTGACGTCTACGGCCATACCGACGACACCGGCTCCGACGCCCACAACCAGGATCTGTCGCAGCGCCGCGCTGTCGCCGTAGCGACGATCCTCGCCAACCAGGGCATCGACCAGCGCCGCTTCTACATCGAGGGCAAAGGCGAGACCGACCCGATCGCCTCCAACGCCACCGAGACCGGCCGCCAGCAGAACCGCCGCGTCGAGATCCAGATTTCCCCGATCTCGCAGTAGAACAATCTTTCAGTCAGTACTCCTCTCCCGCGTGCGGGAGAGGAACCAACCAAGCGAGCTTGGTTGAGGGGGAGCTGCTTGCGCTCCCCCTTCAATTTGACCGCTACTGACTCGCCGCCTGCGGCGCAGCCACCGGCGTTCCCGGGATCACGTCCGTTCCCTTATTGCCGCCCATCATCTGGCCGATCAGCAGCACGAGGATCACGGCGGCCAGCGCCACCAGCCCGATCAGCCGCCAGCTCGTCGGCCCGCCGACGCGCTCCTCGGCTTCGAGCACTTCTTCCTGCAGCCGGCTGTCTTTACTCATCGTCATCGGTCCGCCCGATCAGCGAGATTTCCGGCCGGGTGCCGTCCTGCACCTCGACGCGGATTTCCTCGATCGCCGCGTCGATCTCTTCTGGGTCGTAGGCCAACTGGTCGGGGTTGGCGTCCTCGCCGGTCACCTCGGCCTTGAGCCGGTTCAGCAGCTCGATCTTCTCGCGCGCCGTGAACAGCGGATTATGCGCGATCTGCATCGGCGAAGTATGCGACGCGCCGCGTTCGGTGGCATCGAGGGCCATGGGTCTCTCCTGTGACGAACCACAGGAGAACGCTCGCACGCCACCTCGCGTTCCGGCTTGCACGAACCTGCCGTCAGCGCCGTCGCTCTAAGCGTTCACGACGATCGGCGTACCCACCGGGCAGCGCCCGTAGAGATCGATGATGTCGTGGAACAGCAGGCGCACGCAGCCCGACGACACCGCCTGGCCGATGCTCCACACCTCGAGCGTGCCGTGCAGGCGGTAGAGCGTATCGCGCCCGTCCTGGTAGATGTACATGGCGCGCGCCCCGAGCGGATTGGTCAGGCCCGGCGGCATGCCATTGGCGTATTGCTGCGTCTCGGGCTGGCGGACCTGCATCTCCTTGGGCGGAGTCCAGGTCGGCCACTCGGCCTTGCGGCCAACTACGGCGTGGCCGGACCAGGCAAAGCCCTCGCGGCCGATGCCCACGCCATAGCGAATCGCCTGACCGCCCTCCTGTACGAGATAGAGGTGCCGCTCGGAGGTATTGACCACGATGGTGCCCGGCCGCTCGCCCGTCGGGTCCGCCACTTCGGTGCGGAACATGTTGGGGTCGAGCTTGGTCAGGTCGATCGCCGGCACCGGGAACTGCTCATTGGGCAGGGGGCCGTACATCGCGAGGTAATAGTCGGAGAATTGCGGGGTTTCCACCCGCATCCGCTGCGTCGCACACCCCGCCAGGGTCAGGGCGGCGAGGCTTGCGCCACCCGCAAGAAAGCTGCGGCGCGAAGGAGCGAGAACGGCACTGGTCATGGAGTCACTCTGGTCGGAACTGGATTGCCCGGCGATAAAAACGCCGCCCGGGCCGAGACAGTTCCCTAACCTAAACAGCGTTAACGGCAGCAAAACGACCGATCACAATGCAGTGGGTGCCAGTTCCCGGCTTTGCTGCTTGCTCGATGTCATTCTCCCCCCTTGTGGGGGAGAAAGTGAGCCTTGGGTTTGGCGCTTGCCAAACCCTTAGGCGAGCAAGTGGGGGGGGTGTTTTTCCTCC
>JBEHXY010000368.1:0-4338 GCA_048498455.1 Planctomycetota bacterium
GGGGCTGGAGGCGCGTGCGGCGGCGCGGGCGCGCGTTATCGACACCGCCGCTCGCGCAGCAAAAAAGAAAGGAGCCCCGGATGGGGCTCCTTGGTCGCTTCTGATAATGTTTTTAAACGCTCTCGGACGTGCCGAGCTTTGGGGGCGAGTGCCCGCTTACTTGACCAGCACTTCGGTCTCGATGGTCATGCGAAGCTTCTCCAGGGCCTTGTTCTGGATCTGCCGCACGCGTTCCTTGGTGACGCCGATCACCCGGCCGACCTCTTCAAGGGTCATCGCCGGAGCGTCCTGGCCACGGTTGATGGCGAAGCGCGCCTGGATGACGGTCTTCTCGACGTCGGACAATTGGGCACGATTCTCGCCAATGATGCGCTGCAATTCTTCCACCGCATCCTGTTCCACGTCAGCACGCCGCGTTTCCTGGTAGTTCGAACGCTCCATCGCGGGGTCGAACTCCGTGGGGAACGCCTGGCGATAGCGGGAGGTCTTCATCGCGATCCGGCTGAAGGCCTTGAGGATCGCGCGGCAGGCGTAGGTGCTGAACTTGAAGCCGCGGGCGATGTCGAACTTCTCGATCGCCCGGAGCAGCGCCATGTTGCCTTCCGAGACCAGCTCGCCGAAATCGACTTCGCTCATGCGGGTGCGCTTGGCCATCGCCAGCACCAGGGCGAGGTTCGCCTGGGTGATGATCTCGCGGGTGGCCTTCACGCGGCCGTACCAGCGGACGATCTCTTTCGCACAGCCCTTGCCGGGATGGGTGCGGAATTTCTTCACCACGGCCTGCGCCCGCAGACGGGCGTAGTTGTAGCGGAGGAACAGGTGCTTTTCCTGTTCGGTCGTCAGCAGGCTCGACGAGGGCGCCGACTGGGCGATCAGCTCATCATCCACCATGGGGTGGTACCAGCTTGTGGAAGCGGCGTTGATGGGCATGCCTTCATCGAAGAGCTCGCGTTCCGCACTGGCTT
Source organism: Planctomycetota bacterium (assembly GCA_048498455.1). GTDB lineage: Bacteria > Planctomycetota > Phycisphaerae > WQYP01 > WQYP01 > CALCHA01. The sequence continues at coordinate 966 of JBEHXY010000368.1, forward strand.
TACGGAAGAGGTCGTTCTTGACGTAATCAAGGTTGGCCGTCATGGCTTCGATGACTTCTTCACGCTGTTCGAGCGGGAGGCTGTCAATCGCGGCGCGGTGGCGGGCGTTGAGTTCGGGCTTGGGAGCCACGAGGGGCTTGGGTTGGGTGAGTAGGGTGGTCATGACCGAGGCTCCTTCCTGCCTGGTTCCAAAGGTATCTACCTTTCATACGGAACAAACGGGGTACCGTGCGTAGGAAACCGGGCGGAAAATTGGGAAATCGTAAGCGCCTTATTGTTGGGCGGTTACGGAACACTCTCTGGCGGCGGCCGGTGGGGCGGGTGGACGGTCGGGGGGTCGATTCGAGGGCCACCTGCCAAACGGGCCGCCGTCAGAGGGGCGTCACGATACTACGCGTCGGGGCCGGACATTTGATGCAACGATTGTATGCTTCCTAGCAAAAAGGGGCAAAAAGCTCGCTTTTGCGGGTCGCCAGCGGGGGCTTTTGGAGGGTTAAACGAACGCTCCGGAAAACCGGCCGACTGTCATTTCTTACCATTAGATGCCGATTTGGCGGGAAGGTTTCACAATTTCCGCCGAATATCGCAGGTGCGAAATGGGTATAGGGGGCATGGTGGGGCGGGTGGTGGGTACTTGGGGAACTGGCTGGTGGATGCCGACGCAGAGGCGGGGGGGTGGCGGGGGGGGGTTACTGGGACTGGGGGAGAGCGAAGGGACGGGGCGCAGGAAATCCGCAGGTTTGAAAATTGTGTAGCGTGTTAGGGGGGAATTAGGTATGGTGAGGGGGTGGGCGTTTGTGAGTGTTTCACCGCCCGCGAACCAGGAGCGCCGGGTGCGGCGCACTCGTAAGGAAGGATGCATCATGCAGACGGTTGCGGTGGCCAAGCGGTTGGTGGAATTGTGCAATCAGGGGCAGTTTGAGCAGGCGATGAGCGAGCTTTATGCGGAGAACATCGTGAGCGTGGAGGCCTTCGAGATGCCCGCCCCGCCGGACATGCCCAAGATGCCGCGGGAGACGCGCGGGCTGGAGAACGTGCGGAAGAAGACGGAGTGGTGGGTGACGAACCACGAGGTGCACTCGGCGAAGGCGACCGGGCCGTTCGTGTCGGCGGAGAAATTCGCGGTGCTCTTCTCGATGGATGTGACCTTCAAGCCCAAGAACCAGCGGATCGCGATGACGGAGGTGGGGGTGTACACGGTGGAGGGCGGGAAGGTGGTGCACGAGGAGTTCTTGTATGACGCGAAGGGGATGCCGGGGATGTGAGGGGAGGGGTTGATGGGCATGCGAGCGGCCGGGCCCGGTGGGTTCGGCCGCTTTTTCATGCACAGCGGTCAGGAAGTGGCGAGCAGGGGACCGAGGGCGGCGCGCAGGCGCTGGTGCAGCGAGGCGGCGGTCATGTCCGCGGGCAGGTGGTACTCGGCGGCGAAGTCGTCCCATGCGATTTCGGCGGGGTGGTGGAGGAGGTCGGGAGGGAGATGGGTGACTTCCTTGTGGGTGCCGTGGGAGAGCACGGCGAGGAGCAGGGAACGCTCGAGGGTCGCGTGTTCGGCGAGGAGGACGGCGTCGTAGAGGTCTTTGCCCTGGGGTTCAATGTCGGTGTAGAGCCAGAGGAGCTTCCAGGCGAGGGACAAGGCGGGGGTGGCGGCCAGGAAATGGAGTTCCGGGGCGAGCTGGGTGCGAACAGGCGGGGCGGGAAGGGGCTCGGCAAAGGAGAAATCGAGTTGCAGGCCTGCGGGCGGGAGGTTCTCGGCCCGCCAGGGCAGGAGCAGTCGCTTGCCGCGGGAGCGCTCGTAGGCCCAGATTTCGTCGCTGGCGATGTTGAAGGCATCGAGGTGGAGGTCGGGGTCGAGGGGGCAGGCGGCAAGCAGGCGCGGGAGGGTGTTGAAAAAGTCGACGGCCCAGGGGTCTTGCAGCGAGAGGGTTGCGGGGGTGACGACGAAGTCGAGGTCGCGGGGATCTCGGGCGGCGTTGCCGAAGAGGGCGCGCAGGAGGAAGCTGCCGCGGAGGACCAGGTGATCGCGGGCGGGGGAGTTGGCGAGGGCGCGGAGGAGGTGGAGGGAGAGGCGATGGCGTGCGTCATGGAAGCGGGCGGCGTCTTCGCCGGTGAGGGCGGGGTCGCCGCGACGCAGGCCGTTGGCGAAATGGCGGAGCGCCGGATCGAAAATGTTGGGGCGCGGGTCCGGGCTTTGGGCGAGCGCTTGCTGAAAGGTGGCGGGCCGCCCGGCGACGCGGCGGGGCGTTCGTGAAAAGAGGCGGCGGAAGAGATTCATCGGGGACCCTCCGGGAAGATCCAGCCCGCGTCGAGGGCGAGGTTGGAGTCATGAACGACGAATTCTTCCTCCACCTGGAGGAGGGTGTGGTCGTGGAGGGCGGCAAGCAGGGCATTGAGGGCGGCGCGGGCTTGATCGCGGGTTGCCTGGCGGAGCCGCTGGGTGAGGAAGCGTTCTTCATGGGCATCGGTGCGGATGCGGCGGGCGTTGCGGGAGAGATGGGCACCGTGGGGCCGCGCGATGGCCGCGAGCGCGGGGAGGTCGGCGTCGGGCGGCAGAAGGAATTTGACGTGATGTTCCCAGTAACCGGTTTCGGGGGTGATCTGTTCCGGGTGAGCGGGGGCGTGGGGGTTGTCGGGCGCGACTTCGATTTTGATGCGTGTGACGGCAAAGCCTGAGGCGGCGCAGGTGGCGGCGAGGGCGTGGGCGGCGGCGAGCTCGCCAGCGAGGGTGCCGGAAGCGTGACGGGTGAGCATGGGCTGGGAGGGTTGGCGGCCGCGGCTGAGGAGGATGTGGGTGAACTTCAGGCGATGGGCGGCAGCGAAGCGCTCGAGCTCCTCGTGCGGGCGCGTGGTGGCGAGGGTGAGGTGCGTTTCGAAAGGACCTTGGAGGGGTGCGGCCATGCGCGGAGTATAGCAAGCGGCGATGAGGGCCAGGGCGTGCAGGCGGTCAGGGTTTGGCGGGGAGGATTTTTTCAAAAGTGAGCCAGTCGGTGAGGCGGTCGGTCCAGCCGGCGTGGGGTTCGGTGGAGGGGCGCATGCCGAAGCCATGGGCGCCGTCGGCGAAGATGTGCAGCTCGGTGGAGACGCCGGCGGCCTTGAGGCCCTGGTAGTAGGCGATGGCGTTTTCGGTTTTGTCGTTGTGGGCCATGGCGATGAAGGTGGGCGGCGTGTTCTTGCTGATGTGAATTTCGGGAACGAGCTTGCCGTCGGGGGTCAGCAGGAGGCCGGGATAAATGAGGCAGGCGAAGTCGGGGCGGAAGGGGGTTTGGTCGATGGCGTCGGTGGGGGGGTAAAGGCGGGCGTCGGCGGCTTCGGCGATGGCGGCGGAGATGGCGCCGGCGGAGAAGCCCAGCAGGCCGATCTTGTTCGGGTCAACGTG
>JBEHXY010000369.1:0-4328 GCA_048498455.1 Planctomycetota bacterium
CCCAACACGCGGATGGCGGGGGAAGTGCGGGACCGGTTGAAGGTGCTGCAGGAGAAAGCGGAACGGCCGGTGGCGGTGTGAGGGGGAGGGCAGCGGTCAGCGGGTGGCGTCGTGAATGCGGAGGCCGGGGACCTTCTGGAAGTCGCGGCGGTTGCGCGTCCAGAGAGTTGCGCCATTGGCGAGCGCGATGGCGGCGATCTTGAGGTCCATCGTGCCGATGCGCACCTTTGCGGCGCGCAGGCGCTGGAATTCGACGGCAGCCAGCTCCGTGAAGTCGAGCAATGTCAGCGTGGCGAAGAACTCCAGGTTGCGCGAGAGCTTTCGGTAAAGCTGGATTTCGTGGGCCATGGTTTTCGCAGCTGACAAGCTGGCCATCCAACCCCGGATTTGTTCTTCGTAGGTGATGACGGTCGTCGGTGGGGAAAGGTGAAGCTGCAACTCCCTGAGGGCGGTGCGGACGCGTTCTCCGTCGGCACCGGCTCGCTGAAGAAGGGAGAGGTGGTCGGTATCCAGGACGATCATTTCTTGAGCGCGGACCTTTTCGATTTCGGCCGGAGGGACCGTCGATACTTGGCGCCGAGTTTCAGGGCCTTTTCAAAGTCGGGGTCGTCCTGGAACATGCCGAAGAAATCGTCGGAAGATTTTCGCTTCGCAGCGGCGGCCAGTTTCCGTTTCACTTCAGCGACCTCGCGTTCGAGATGCTCGATGCGCTGGGCGAGTTGGCTGTTGGTCATGGCACGGCTCCTGCGGTCACGCGTAGAGTATTGTATCGAAGGCCGCCCCTGCGCGGAATCGGGACCTGAGTTTAAAGGATGCGGTTGCGCATGAAGATCGTGTTTTTGGGGGCGGGGGCGTTTGGGATTCCGTCGCTTGGTGCGCTGGCCTCGTCGGGGCATGAGCTTGTTCATGTGATTTCGCAGCCGGATCGGCCGGCGGGGCGGGGGAAGCAGCTTACGCCGACGCCGGTGTCGCAGTGGGCGCTGGAGCGGGCGTTGTCGCTGACGCGGACGGAGGATGCGAACGGGGCGGCGGTGCTGGGGCTGCTGCGGGAGATCGGACCGGCGTGCCTGGTGGTGATCGCGTTTGGGCAGAAGTTGTCGCCGGAGCTGCTGGGGGTGGCGCCGCATGGGGGGATCAATCTGCATTCGTCGCTGCTGCCGAGGTATCGGGGGGCGGCGCCGATCAACTGGGCGGTGATCAACGGGGATGCGGTGGCGGGGGTGTGCGTGATCGAGGTGACGGCGGTGATGGATGCGGGGGCGATATTGGCGGAAGCGCGGACGGAGGTGGGGGATGCGGAGACGGCGGGGGAATTGCATGACCGGCTGGCGGTCCTGGGGGCGCCGCTGTTGCCGCGGGTTCTGGATGCGCTGGAATCCGGGAAGGTGGAACGGATAGCGCAGGATCCGCAGCAGGCGACGCGGGCGCCGAAGCTTTCTCGGGAGAAGGCGTGGGTCGATTTTTCGCAGACGGCGGCGGCGGCGTCGGCGCGGATCCGGGGGATGAGCCCGTGGCCGGGGGTGCAGGTGGAGCTGGTGGATGCGACGGGCAAGGCGCGGGCGGTGGCGACGGTTTTGAAATGCCGGGCGGTGGGGGAGAAGGTGCACGATCCGGCGCAGGGCGGGCTGGTGCTGGCGGACCGCACGGTGGTTTGCGGGAAGGGCAGCCTGGAGCTGCTGACGGTGCAGCCGGCGGGGAAGAAGCCGATGGAAATTGCGGCGTTTGCCAACGGCTACGGTTTCGGGCCGGGGGCGCGGCTCCGGAGCGTGGTTCCCCCCCCACCGGCGGCGGGCATGTAGCCGGAGGGGCGCGGGGCGAGTATCTTGCGTGCGATGGACTGGAATTTTCGCCATGCGTCGCCGACGGACGCGCCGGTGCTGATGCACATGGAGCGTGCGTGCCGGCTGGACAATGCATTTCTTCCGATGGAGCAGCGGCTGGCGCAGGCGCCGCGGTTGTGGCGGGCGTGGTTTCAGTGCGCCCCGCCGTTCGACCGGCACCCGTCGATCCGTCGCGGGTTCATCGCTTACGAACACAGCGACATTTTCGGCTTCATCGCGTGCGCGCACGATTCGATGTATGCGGGTTATCGCGCGGACGTGGCGGGGCTGTATGTGCTGCCGCGGTACCGCCGGCAGGGGATCGGGCGCTCACTTTTTGCGGAGGCGGCGCGGTGGCTGGCGGCGGACGGCATCACGCGGATGACGATGACGGGCTATGCGCGGTCGCCGATCCGGCAGTTCGGGGAGCGGCTGGGGGGATTCGTGATCCAGAGCGTGACGGACGAAGAGGATCCGGCGGCGCTGGTGACGTTTGGTTTTGCCAACCTGAGCGAGCTGGCGCGCGAGTAGGCCGCGATCCGCGGCAAGGGGGCCCGGCTTGCCCCACCCCGCAGCGCCTCTATACTCATCGACATGAGCAAAGCAGCCCCCATCCGTGTCCTGGTTGTTGATGATGAAGTGGATCATGCCGACGTCATGGCGGAGGCGATCGCGCGCATGCCTGGCGGCGGGTACTCGGTGAAGCAGGCGCACAACCTTGCGGACGCCAGGCGATTTTTCTCGGAGGAGGATTTCGACCTGGTGGTGACGGACCTGCGGATGGACACGCCCAACGACGGGTTTGAGCTGCTGCGGTTCGTGCGGCAGGCGCGGCCGCAGTCGGAGGTGATCGTCGTGACGGCGCATGGGGACGTGTCGACGGCGGTGCAGGCGATGCGCGAGGGGGCGTACGATTTCATTCAGAAGCCGCTGGAGCTGGAGGTGATTCGGACGCAGGTGCGGCGTGCGGGGGAGAAGATCCTGCTGGCGCGCAGGAACCAGGAGCTGGTGCAGGCGCTGGACCAGCGGTTCGGCGTGAACGGGATCGTGGGGCAATCGGCGGCGATGGGGCGGGTGCTGCAGCTGATCCACCAGATCGCGCCGACGGACATCAGCGTGCTGATCCTGGGGGAATCGGGGACGGGCAAGGAGCTGGTGGCGCGGGCGGTGCATCAGAATTCGCGGCGGCGGGCGGAGCGGTTCGTGGCGCTGAACTGCGCGGGGCTCAACGAAAGCACGCTGGAGGATGAGCTCTTCGGGCATGTGCGCGGGGCCTACACGGATGCGCGGGGCGACCGCGAGGGGCGCTTTGAATATGCGGATGGGGGGACGCTGTTCCTGGACGAAGTGGGCGACATGCCGCTGACGATGCAGGCGAAGCTGCTGCGGGTGCTGCAGGACCGGGAGATCACGCGGCTGGGATCGAACGAGCCGATCAAGGTGGACGTGCGGTTCATCGCGGCGACGAACAAGGATCTGCAGGCGGCGGTGCGGGACAAGAGTTTCCGGGAGGATCTGTATTTCCGGATTCGCGGGGCGGTGATCGAGCTGCCACCGCTGCGGGCGCGGCGCGACGACATTCCGCTGCTGGTGAACCATGTGATCCAGCGGAGCCGGGAGAAGCTGGGGAAGGTGATCGAGGGGATGGATGCGGCGGCGCGGAACGCGCTGGTGGCGTACAACTGGCCGGGCAATGTGCGCGAGCTGGAAAACACGGTGGAGAACATGATCGTGCTGGCGCATGGCTCGCGGCTGACGCTGGCGGACGTGCCTTCGTATATTGCGCATACGGAGGCGCCGGCGGGAGAGAGCGAGACGGGGATCATTCGGGCGGACCAAGGGGCGCAGCCGACGGCGATCACGCTGGCGGGGATGAACCTCGCGGAGCTGGAAAAGAAGGCGATCGAAGAGACGCTGGCATCGGTGCAGGGCAACCGCGAGCAGGCGGCGAAAATCCTCGGCATCGGCGAGCGGACGCTGTATCGCAAGATCAAGGAATATGGGCTCAAGGAGTGACCTCATGGCCATGCGCATCGGGTTGGGTTACGACGTGCACCGGACGGTTGCGGGACGGCCGCTGGTGCTGGGGAATGTGACGATTCCGCACGAGAAGGGGCTTGATGGCCATTCGGATGCGGACGTGGTGCTGCATGCGCTGATCGACGCGATCACCGGGGCCGCGGGGCTGCCGGACGTGGGGCAGATGTTTCCGAACACGGATCCGAAATACAAGGGGATTGATTCGGCGGAGCTGATGAAGGCGACGATGCGGGAGTTTGCGCGCAGCGGCTACCGGGTGGTGAATGCGGACATCGTGGTGCTGGCGCAGAAGCCGAAGCTGTCGCCGCACAAGGAGGCGATTGTGCGGCGGGTGGCGGAGCTGCTGGGGGTGCGGAGCGACCAGGTGAACATCAAGGGAAAGACGGGCGAAGGGGTGGATGCGATCGGGGAGGAGCGGGCGATCGCGTGTCATTGTGTGGTGCTGCTGGAGCAGGTGTCGCCGTTGGG
>JBEHXY010000370.1:0-4323 GCA_048498455.1 Planctomycetota bacterium
ACGGCGGCGGGGAGGAGGCCAGCGAGGCGGCAGAGGTCGACGGAGCCTTCGGTCTGGCCGGCGCGTTCGAGGACGCCGCCGGGTCGGGCGCGGAGGGGGAAGATGTGGCCGGGGCGGGAGAGGTCGGCGGGTTTGGTGGAGGGGTCGGCGAGGAGTTTGATGGTGGTGGCGCGTTCGGCGGCGGAGACGCCGGTGGTGATGCCGAACTTGGGGTGGGCGTCGACGGAGATGGTGAAGGCGGTGCCGAGGGGGGCGGTGTTGTGGGCGGCCTGGGGGTAGAGGGAGAGGCGGTCGCAGGCGTCGGGGGTGAGGGCGACGCAGAGGACGCCGCGGGCTTCCTTGAGCATGAAGTTGACGGCGTCGGGGGTGATGGATTGGGCGGGGAGGACGAGGTCGCCCTCGTTTTCGCGGTCTTCATCGTCGACGAGGACGATCATGCGGCCCTGCTGGAGGGCGAGGAGGGCGGCGGGGATGGGGGCTGGGGTGGGGGGCATGGGTTAAAACTCAAAACTCAAGACGCAAAACTCAAAAACCTGTGGGGAGGGCGGTTGCGGGTATTGTAGGGGGAGTCCCTGGGGAGGGGGAGCGGGCAGGGGCTTGCCGGGGGGCTGGCGGCGGGTTGGGGTGGCGGGAATTGAAAAATGGCGGAAATTTCTTGGCGCAGTGGGAGGGGGGAGGCAAGATAAGAGGGCCTATCGAGGCATTTCGATAGATAGGCTTTTTTTACAACCAGGCGTGGAGGAATGGCGATGGTGCGCGGCTTGTGGCGTGTAGGCGTGGTTGCAGCGGTGGTGGTGGCGATGTCGGGAGGGGCGGCGTTTGGTCAGCGTGGGGGCCGGGGTGGCGGTGGCGGCGGGCGCGGGGGCGGTGGTGGGGGCGGGTACGGCGGGGGCGGCGGGCAGCAGGCGCCGCGGGTGAATCCGGCGATTGCGCAGGATCAGCAGGCGCTGGCGGCGGCGATGTCGGATCAGCAGAAGGCGCAAGTGGCGCTGGATGAAGCGATCAAGAAGATGCAGAAGGATTTTGACGCGACGCCGGACGTGACGGCGGCGCAGAAGGCGGTGACGGATGCGTCGGCGGACCTGGCCAAGGCGCGCGAAGGGGTGCTGGCGAAGCTGAAGACGAACGCATCGTACAAGGCGGCAGCGGACAAGGTGGCGGCGGCGGAGAAGAAGGTTGCGGATCTGCAGGCGAAGCATGGGTCTGCGGACGCGATTTCGGCGGCGAACTCGGAGGCGTTCAAGCTTTCGGGGGTGACGAGCAAGATGGAGCGGGACGCGCTGGAGGGCGATCCGGATTACGTGGCGGCGAAGGGGAAGGTGGTGGATGCGAACAAGGCGCTGGCGGACATGCGCAAGACGTTCCAGGATGGGTTGAAGGACAATGCGGATTTGAAGCCGCTGCGGGATACCAAGGATGCGGCGGTGACGAAAGTGACCGATGCGCAGAAGAAGCTGCAGACGGATTCGGTGGCGAATCGGTGAGGGGCGGTGGGGGGGCGGTGGGGATTACGGAAGCGGCAAAAGAGCAGAGAGCCGGCCCCTGGTGGCCGGCTCTCTGTGTTTATGGAACGGGGGGATCGGTTCAGAGGGAGATGGAGTCGCCGGTGGAACCGAAGGTTTCGGTGAAGGCTTTGTAGGGGCTGGTGCCGAGTCCATCGTTGAGGAGCATGCCTTCGTTGATGGTGGCGGCCATTCCGAGTTGGGCGTGGCCATGGCCGAGGATGTTGCCGGCACCGAGGCGGATGCTTCCGGCGTAACCGGTGGTCCAGGGATAGTAGCTGTTGTAGAGGTTGGCCTTGGTGGACCCTTCGTAGGCGGCGACGGCGTTGTAGCCGGAGATGACGAATTCGTTGGTTCCGTTGCCGTCGAGATCAGCGATGGCGACGTAGATGGGGAGGACGAAAGGTGTTCCGAAGGGTTGGAAGCTGGTCCAGAGCTGGGAGTGGGTGCCTGCACCGCTGAAGGCGGCGACGTTGCCTGCGGCGGTGACGATGAGGTCGGCGTAGCCGTCGTTGTTCAGGTCGCCGGCGGCGATCTGGATATCACCGGTGTATCCGGAAGTGAAGGGCTGGAAGTTCCAGACGGGGGTGGAGGACTTGGTGGCGCCGTCGTAGACAGCGACGTGTCCGCCGGCGGAGACGACGACATCGGCGATGCCGTCGCCGGTGACGTCTGCGGCGGCGATGTTGATGTTGATGACGCCGGCGCCAAAGGGAGTGAAGGACCAAAGGACGGCGGCGGTTCCGCCACCGATGGCGCCATCGATGACTTTAATGGTATCGCCGGCGCGGGGAGAGAAGGCGAAGTCGGCGATTCCGTCACCGGTGAAGTCGGCCTGTGCGACATTGATGGCGCCGGAGTAGGAGGCATAGGGGTTGAAGGAGTAGGTGTTGTTGGTCTGGGTATCGATGGCGTGGACCTGGGTGGAGCCGCCGGAAGCACCGCGTGCGGTGACGAGGAATTGCTGGGAGGCGAGCATATCGTGGACGAACTTGTTGACGATGGGGGTGCCGCGGCCGGTGACGAGGTCATAGCCGGTTCCGGCGGAGAAGGTGCCATTGGATCCGGAAGTGATGTCGTGGAAGTCAGCGGAGGGGAGGGAGTAAATCATGGGGAGTGTTTGGGAAGGTCCGTGGAGGGTATCGAGGCCCTGGAGGGTGCGGCCCTGGTTGATGAGGGCGAGGATACCGGCCCATGCGGGGGCACCGACGCTGGTGCCGCCGACGTTGACCCAGGGTGCGGAGGAGGAGCCATAGCCGGAGGAGGTGTAGACGGCGACGCCGGTGGAGGGGTCGGCGTCAAAGGCGACATCGGGGGTGCCGCGGTGGGCATTGGAGGAGACGGAGTCCTGGTAGGCGGGTCGGGATTCATAGGCGCTGTAGCCACCGCCGCTGCCAGACCAGGCGTATTCGGAGACGTAGTTGTTGGAGCCATCGATGCCGAGTGCGGTTCCGCCGACGGCGAGGACATTGGGGGAGGAGGCGGGGTAGGAAACGGTGCCGCTGTCACCGGAGGAAGCGACGAAGGTGATGCCCCTGTGGCCGGTGGGGGTGGTGAAGAGGGAATCGAGGGAAGTTTCGGTGGAGATTTCGCCGGCGCTGAGTCCGAAGCTCATGGAGATGACGCTGACACCGGAGACCGCCTTGGCCTGTGGGAGGCCGAAGGAGAAGGCGTCGCCGTTGGTGTATTCGACAAGGAGGATGTTGGCGCCCGGGGCGATGGCATGGGCCCATTCGACATCGAGTGCGATTTCGAGGGATTCGTCGGAGGTGGCGGCGGGGGTTCCGGATTCGACGATGGGGGTAAGGAGGGCCCCGGTGGCGGTGGGCGTAAAGGTGGAATTGAAGGCGGCGAAGTCGGCGGCGATGGTGGAATCGTATCCGGAATCGAGAATGGCGATGGTTTGACCGGAGCCGTCGCCGACGATGCCGGAGGAGCCGAAGCTGATGTTGTTGACGTTGTAGGCGGTGCGGATTTGGGAAGGGGTAAAGCCAACGACGCCGACGCTGCCGAAGGGAGAAACGGGAAGGACGTGGGTGATGGTGGTGGAGAAGAGGACGCGCGGCTCGAGGTGCTGGAGGAGCCCGGCAGGGGGTTTGGAAGACCGGGAGGTGCGAGTCAAAGATTTGCGCAGTGTGGGCCTGGGCATGAGAGCGCTCCTTTGTAAAAAGCGTACAGTGCCTGAATTCCGCGGAGGAGTTCCGCGGAACGGTGGAAGGACAGAGATAAAGGATACTTCTCCGCCTAGACGTTAAATGCTCTTGCGGATGAGATCAATATAGAACCCGCTATTTTCTTTAGTATTAGGAACTCCCCTTATCCCCCCTATGGTGCTGTGGATTAAGCCCATTTTTCTACGTATATCCGGCGGCCGTGCGCCTTGTGGAAGGATCAAGGAATGTCACGAATAATGTATAACGTATTCATAGTCGACGGATTAGATCGCAACGATTGCGATAGATATCTTGCCAGCAGGTGATGCTCGTGCAATGATAAGACGATGAAGTTCTGGTGAGTGGCGGGCGCGTCGGTCGCGCAGAATTTGCGTTGCGAAGTGGGCGGGGGGCAGGGGAGAATAGGGGGATGGAACACGGTGAGGCGACGGTGAGGCGATGGTGAGCGAGGAGCCGCTGGGGTTGATTGCGGGGCAGGGGACGTTGCCGCTGGAGACGGCGCGGGGGATTCGGGCGTCGGGGCGGAAGGTGATTTGTGCGGCGATGGGGGGGCAGGCGCGGGTGGAGGAGTTGCGACCGCTGTGCGACCGGTTGTACGTGGTGGGGATGTTGCGGTTGAACCAGTGGGTGCGGGTGCTGAAGCGGAA
>JBEHXY010000371.1:0-4320 GCA_048498455.1 Planctomycetota bacterium
TTAGGCGCGGCTGCCGCCGTCGACGTTGAGGATGGAGCCGGTGATGAAGGCGGCTTCGGGGGAGGCGAGGAAGGCGACGGCGGCGGCGACTTCGTCGGGGGTGCCGAAGCGGTGGAGGGGGGTGTTTTCGACGAGGTAGGTGGCGAAGGGGTTTTTGGCGGGGTCGGCGGGGTTCATGGTGGTGTCGATGGGGCCGGGCTGGACGCAGTTGACGGTGATGTTGCGCGGGGCGAGATCGCGGGCGAGGCCGCGGGTGAGGCCGGCGGCGGCGAATTTGGAGGCGGCGTAGACGGCGAGGTTGGGTCCGACGGCGGCTTCGCCGAGCATGGAGCCGATGTTGATGATGCGTCCGCCGTCGGGGATGTGGGGGAGTGCGAGGCGGGTGATGTCGAAAATGGCGCGGACGTTGACGTCGAAGGTGCGTTGGAAGTCTTCGGGGGAGAAGGTGTCGATGGGGCCGGTGATGTAGGCGCCGGCGTTGTTGACGATGATGTCGAGGCGGTTGCCGAAGATGCGGGCGGTTTCGGTGACGAGCGCGGCGGTTTCGCGGGGATTGCCGACGTCGCCCTGGAGGGTTTCGGCGACGCCGCCGGCGGCGGTGATGGCGGCGCGGATGTCGTTGGCGCCGTCGGCATCGCGGTTGAAGTTGATGACGACGCGGGCGCCATGGGCGGCGAGTTTTCGGGCGATGGCCGCGCCGATGCCCCGGGAGGCGCCGGTGACGAGGGCGTTTTTTCCGGAGAGGGGGAGTGCAGCGGGCATGGCGGGGCTCCTGAAAGGGGGACGGCGGCATTGTAAGCGAGAAAGCACCGCGGGTCTGGCGAGGCGTAAGCGGAGGCAAGCGCGGCGAGGTCAAAAAATGACAAGTGGATGACAATATATTCCATGTCGGCGGGGCGGTGCTGCGATTATCGTCGCAGGACACGGGCGCGCGGCGCTCTGGCGATCAGCGGCATGGAGAAAGCGGATGGACATTTCGCGTCGGGAAGCACTGGGCATGATCGCGGCGGCGGGCGCGGCGATCGGGACCTCCAAGGCACTGGGACAGGCGTCGCCGGCGGGAACGGCACCGGCGAACAATCCGGCGAACGGGCCGGTGATGGAGGGCGGGCAGGCGACGACACAGGCGGCGCTGCCACCAGCGCCAATTCCGATCGAAGCGCCGGCGGGCTTCGGCGTGGCGGAGGGCAAATTCCAGCCGACGTGGGAATCGCTTTCGGCGTACCAGGTGCCGGAGTGGTATCGGGACGCGAAGCTGGGGATCTGGGCGCACTGGGGTCCGCAGTGCCAGCCGGAGATGGGGGACTGGTATGCGCAGCGGATGTACAAGCCGTCGGATGCGGATTACAAATTTCACGTGGCGCGGTATGGGCATCCGTCGAAATTTGGGTTCAAAGATGTGATCCACACATGGGAGGCGGAGCGGTGGGATCCGGAGCACCTGATCGGGTTGTACAAGAAGGCGGGGGCAAAGTTTTTCGCGGCGATGGCGAACCATCACGACAACTTCGACATGTTCGATTCGACGTATCAGCCGTGGAACAGCGTGAAGATCGGGCCGAAGAAGGATCTGGTGGGCGGGTGGATGAAGGCGGCGCGGGCGGCGGGGCTGAAGTTTGCGATTTCGAGCCACGGCGATCGGGCGTGGAGCTGGTACCAGGATGCGCAGCGGTCGGATCCGGCGGGCACGCCGGGGAACACGGCGGGGGTTCCGTACGACGGGTTGCTGAGCCGGGCGCAGGGGAAGGGGCAGTGGTGGGAGGGGCTGGACCCGCAGGATTTGTATGCCCAGTATCACGCGCTGGGGCGGTACAACTGGCCGCAGAGCGGGGATCCGCCGCTGGCGAAGGCGTTCATCGAGAAGTTCTTCAATCGCACGATTGACCTGATCAACAAGTATCAGCCGGACCTGCTTTATTTCGACGACACGGTGCTGCCGATTTACCCGGTGAGCGATATTGGTTTGCGGATCATGGCGTATTTGTACAACACGAACATGGCGCGGAACGGCGGGAAGCTGGAAGCGGTGATGACGGGGAAGGGGCTGAACGCGGAGCAGCGCAAGGCGCTGGTGCTGGATGTGGAGCGGGGCGTGAGCAATGGCGGCGAGGTGCTGCCGTGGCAGACCGACACGTGCATCGGCGACTGGCATTACCGGCGGTCGCTGTATGAGCAGCGGAAGTACAAGACGGCGCGGCAGGTGGTGCAGATGCTGATCGACATCGTGAGCAAGAATGGGAATTTGATGCTGAGCATTCCGGTGCGCGGCGAGGGGACGATTGATTCGGAGGAGGAGAAGGTGCTGGAGGGGCTGGGGGGGTGGATGGACGCAAACGGGGAGGGGATTTATGGCACGCGGCCGTTCGGGGTGTATGGCGAGGGGCCGTCGACGGCGGCGCAACCGCGCGGGCGGTTTGGCGGGGCGGCGGATGTGCGCGGGTACACGTCGGAGGATGTCCGCTACACGAAGAAGGGCGACACGGTGTATGCGTATGTGCTGGACTGGCCGGCGAACGGGCAGGCGACGCTTAAGACGCTGGCGGAAGGGGCGGCGGCGTATCCGGGGAAGATCGGGAAGGTGGAGCTTCTGGGGAGCCGGGAGGGCGTGAAGTTCACGCGCGATGAGAAGGGGCTGGTGGTGTCGTTGCCGGAGACGAAGCCGAATGGGTATGCGTATGGTTTGAAGATTTCGGCGGGGTGAGGGGGGAGTTCGCTTGAGAATGGAGGAATCGAGAGAATTTCATGGAAGGGTGGGGCGGCGGATTTTATAGTGCCGGGGATGGCAAAGCGTGTGGCAGGTTTGTCGCCGGAACTGGAGAAGCAGTGGCTGGCCACGGTGAAGCAGGGGGACGTGGCGGCGATGCGGGAGATGGTGCGTGCGGGGGTGGCGGTCGATGCGCCGCTGGCTTCGGAGGGCGGGAAGACGGTGTTGGCGGTGATGAGCAACGAGCGCGGGGATGCCGCGCGGGACATGGTGGTGGCGCTCTTGGAAGCGGGGGCGAATGCGAAGAAGGGAAAGATTGATCTGGTGTGGGCGACCTATTTTCGCATGGAAAAGGCGGTGCCGCTGCTGATCGCGCAAGGGGCGGACGTGGACCAGAAGGGGGGAATGGGTCCACCGCTGCGGCGTGCGGCGGCGTATGACCTGCGGGAGTCGGCGAAGCTGCTGATCGCCGCAGGGGCGGATCTGAACGCGGGGTCGCTGATCGCGGCGGTGGAGAACAATCACACGGAGATGGTGAAGCTGCTGCTGGAGGCGGGGGCCAAACCGGAGCCGGGGCAGAAGCTGCTGCCCAAGGCGATTGAACAGGGCAACCAGGAAATCGCCGCGGCGCTGGCGGAGGCGGGCGCGGATGTGAACGAGCGGAGCGACGGCATCGGCGGCGACTGGACAAACCCGAAAGTCCAGGCGCAATTCGTGTACGCCACGCCGCTGAGTCTGGCGGCCGGACTGGGGCAGCAGCAGACGGCAGCGGCGCTGCTGGCGGCGGGGGCCGACGTGCATCTGTCGGACAAGGCGGGCGAGACGGCGCTGGATTGGGCGAGAAAGAAGGGGCATGCCGGGATTGTGGCGCTCTTGGAAAAAGCGGTTGGCAAGCAGCAGCGGGAGGTGGACCCGAGCGCGGACCTTCTGCTGGCGGCGGAAAAGGGCGAGACGGCGCGGGTGCGGGAGCTTCTCGCCGCGGGGGCGAAGCTGGAGGCGCGCGACGTGCGGCCGGGATTGAAAGGACGCACGCCGCTGATGCTGGCTGCGGCGGGCGGGCATGTGGGGACGGTCGCGGCGCTTCTGGAGGCAGGCGCGGATGTGGTGGCGCGCGATGACAACGAGACGAGCAGCACGTCGGGCTTTTCGTTCGTGCTCAGCGCGATGGACGTCGAGGGGGCGCTGGCGGCGGGATTTCAGCTCCATCGCACGGCGCTGCACTGGGCGGCGGAACGGCATGCCGCGGTGGTCGATCTGCTGCTGCGGCACGGAGCGGAGGTCAACGCAGTCGACCGCTCGAAAATGACCCCGCTGATGATCGCCGCGGATGCGGGGAATGAAGCGGTGGTTTCCGCGCTGCTCAAAGCGGGGGCGGACGTGAAGCTGCGCGGGCCGAAGAAACGCGACGCGCTGATGCTCGCGGCGCACAGCGGCAATGCGGCGATCGTGCGGCTGCTGGCGGGGGCGGGCGCGGAAGTGAACGCGAAGGATGCGGAGGGCGACACGGCGCTGGTGATCGCGGCGCGCAAGGCGCGGGCGGAGGTGGTCGAGGCGTTGCTGCAGGCCGGGGCGGATGTGCATGCCACCAATCGCGACAAGGAGACGGCGCTGGCGCA
>JBEHXY010000372.1:0-4317 GCA_048498455.1 Planctomycetota bacterium
CCCCGCCTCCTCCACCTCCATCCGCAGCGAATCCGTGAACGCCTTCACCGCATGCTTGCTCGCGCAATACATCCCCTGCAGCGGAATCGAACGATCCGACAAACACGACCCAATGTTGATGATCGCCCCTGCCGGCCCCTTCACCCGCTGCCGCAGGCAATCCAGCGCAATCCGCGACCCATTCACCACCCCCCAGAAGTTCGTGTCGAACAGCCGCTTGAAATCGTCCATCGGCACCTCCTCGATCCGCCCATAAATCGACACCCCCGCGTTGTTCACCCACGTGTCGAATCCCCCGAACGCGTTCATCGCCGCCCGCGCCACCGCAAACACCTCCTCCTCCCGCGCCACATCCGCCAGCACCGCCACCGCCTGCCCGCCCGCCTCCCGTATCTCCTGCACCACCTCCTCCAGCGCCTCGTCCGAGCGCGCCGCCAGCACCACCCGCGCCCCCGCCTCCGCCGCCATCTTCGCCGTGCACATCCCGATCCCCGACGATGCCCCCGTAATCACCATCACCTGCTGATTGAGCGGTTTGAAGTCCATGCCCGTCCTCGCATCAGGAAGGAGCGTCCCACGGGCGCACCGCTGCGCCGCATGCCCCGCCCCGCCGCGCCGTCCACCCTCCACGATCACCGCGCCAATGGCCCGCGCTGAGCGCAAAGCCAGCGCCTCGCCCGCGCAAAAACACAACGGGCGTTCCGTCCTGCGGAAAGCCCGTTGCAATGCGTCACCGGTGGATAGACCGCAAGCCCGCCCGCCCCGCACCTTGTCGGCGCCCCTGCGAATCAAGGCTCCTGGGCCACGCAATCCACCGCCGGAGGAAAAACCCCGAGGCACTCGTCTCAACC
The DNA here is from genome assembly GCA_048498455.1 of Planctomycetota bacterium. GTDB lineage: Bacteria > Planctomycetota > Phycisphaerae > WQYP01 > WQYP01 > CALCHA01. The sequence goes on from JBEHXY010000372.1 coordinate 852, forward strand.
CGCGGCAAATCGCTCAGTCGCGACCGCCACGAAGCATCAGCCCGACCAGCACGCCCACGCCCAGCGCGATCCCGATGGCGTACCACGGATTGTCTTCAATGTACCCCTGCGTCGAATCCTTCAACTGCTTGCTCTTGTCCGCGGCATACTCATAGCCCTGCTGGGCGTATTCCTTCGCCTGCCCGGCGTACTGGTTCGCATATTCCTTGGCCTTGTTGGCCATGTTGCTCGCCGTCGACTGCGCTTCCTCGGCCATCCGGTTCCCCGCGTCGGCCATGTTGTCTGCCATGACTGCTCTCCTGTCAAAAGGGATATCGCTCAAAATCGCCAGGGACGCCATTTAGCGCCACTGGCCATTACCTTTATTCCGGGAAGCGAAGCCTATGCCAGAGACGAGATGACGCCGGCCACCCATCGCCTCGCGTCACGCCACCCGCCGCCGCTTCGCACCGCCCGCCTCCCGCCGCAACCGCTCCTGCAAAAACGCCAGCACCGCCGCCTCCTCCGGCCGCAGCGCCTTCAATCCCTTCATCTCCGCCCGCGCCCGCTGCGCCAATGTCTCCAGCAGGCTCCCGTCCATGTACGCATCGATAACCGCCGGATGGATATAACACTTACGACACACCGACCGCGTGTTCCCCAGCCGCTTCGCCACCTCCTCCACCGCCCGCAACACATTCTTCTTCGCCTGCGTCTGCGAGTCGAACGTCTCCACCTCCTGCAGCGCCTTCGCCGCCAGCACCGTCGCATTCCACGTGCGGAAATCCTTCGCCGTGAACTCCTCCCCCGTGATCTCCTTCAGATAAGCATTGACGTCCGCTGAACTAACGTCCACCACGTGCCCGTCCGGCGCCGTGTACGCAAACAACTCCTGCCCCGGCAAATCCTGGCACGCCTTGATGATCGGCGCCAACCGTTGATCGTTCAGATCCACCGCGTGGTCCACCCCGCTTTTCCCCGTAAACTCAAAATGCACCCGTCCCCCCTTCACCTGCACATGCTTGTCCAGAATCGTCGTCAGCCCGTACGACTTGTTGTCCCGCGCATACTCCGCATTGCCCACCCGGATCAACGTCTTCTCCAGCAACTGCACCAGCGCCGCCAGCACCTTCTCCCGCGGCAGCCCCTTCATCCCCAAATGCTTCTTCGTCGCCCGCCGTATCCCCGGCAACGCCTTCCCAAACGCGATCATCCGGTGAAACTTCGTCTCGTCCCGCGCCTCCCGCCAGTGCGGGTGATACCGGTACTGTTTCCGCCCCTTGGCATCGATCCCCGTCGCCTGGATATGCCCCTCCTCCAGCGGACAAATCCACACGTCCTTCCACGCCGGCGGAATCACCAGCGACCGGATCCGCCGCAGCGTCCCCGCATCCCGCACCACCTTCCCCGTCGGCCCGATGTACCGGAAATCCTTCACCCCCTTCCCCTCCCGCCGAATCCCCGGACCATGGTCCGACACGTACCGCAGCCCCGTCGCCTTCGCAAACTCCCGCCCCTCCGGCACATGGTTCCCGCTCGCCGCCTCCCGCAGCCCCGCCGACAACCCCCGCGCCGGCATCTGCTTCGCCAGCAACCCCGCCAGCTTCTTCTCGGCCTTCCGCTTCACACCTTTTTCCATACGCTCCATCCTCAAAATCCCACACCCGCCCCAAAATCCTACCCCCTTTCGTGCGTTTCGTGTCTTTCGTGGCTAATTTACGTCGTCACCTTCCGGAGTTCCCATGCTCGCCGTCATCCAACGTGTCGCCTCCGCCGCCGTCGTCGTCAACCACCACACCGTCGGCCAGATTGCCCGTGGCCTCCTCGTGCTCGTCGCCGTCCACGCCGACGATTCCCCCTTCGACATCGACTGGACCGCCCAAAAACTCCTCACCCTCCGCATCTTCCCCCAGGGCGACAAATCCTACGACCTCGACGTCGCCGGCGCCGAAGGATCCCTCCTCGTCATCTCCAACTTCACCCTCGCCGCCGAAACGTCCAAGGGCCGCCGCCCCAGCCTCAGCCCCGCCGCCCCGCCAGAACAAGCCAAACCCCTCTTCCACCTCCTCCTCGCACGACTCGCCGAATCCAAAGTCCCCCTCGCCACCGGCCTCTTCGGCGCCGACATGCAGATCACCCTCCAAAACGACGGCCCCGCCACCTTCCTCCTCGACTCCCGAACCGCCCGCCCCCCCTCCCCATAACAAAAAAGAAGGACGACCGCACCCACGCGCGGCCGTCCTTCCAAACAAAGCCTCTTCGTGACCCTTCACCCCGTCGTGCCTTCGTGCTGACCGTCGGGGGGGGCGGACGATCACTCGTCCCCTTCCTCTTCCTCCCCACCCTGCTCCGCCGCCGCATTCACCGTCGTCTCGGCAATCTTCGTCAGCAGCTTGTCCGTCTGCCCCTCTTCATCCAGCGTCTGCTGCAAAAGCTTCGCCGCCTCGCTGTGCCCCAGGAACTTCGCATACGTCCGCACCGTCCCATACCCCGCGATCTCATAATGCTCCACCCGCTGCGCCGCCGCGATCAACGCCGCATCCTTCACCTCCGGCGTCGCATCTTCTTTGATCGCCTCCGCCCCTTCCTCCACCAGCCCCTTCATCGCATGACACAGCTTCCCCTTGGCCTTTTCCCCAATCGATTCAAACACCTGCTCCAGCCGCTCCACATGCCCCTCCGTCTGCTGCAGGTGCGTCTGAAACGCCTTCTTCAACTCGGCATTGCTCGCCGCCTTCGCCATCTTCGGCAAGGCCTTGGTCAACTGCTTCTCCGCGTTGTACAAATCCTTGAGCTGTTCCAACAGCAAATCGTCCAGCGTCGTCATTTCCGCCATGGGGGGCTCCTTCAAGCAATGGACTGTCCAGTGCGGCTGACTCGCGCCGCTCTGCTTCGCCTCCTCGCAACACCTATGCCGCAACCGGTGGATAACCTCACCAAACACAGCCCGCCACCGCCCCCCGCCCGGCCTACCCCCCTCAAAAAAATTATATTCCCCGCCTCCCCCCTCCCTGCTACGCTTCCCCCTTCCCCCTCCACTCGGCCATCCTGCGGCAAAGGAGCACCCCGCATGCGACGATTTATCCTCCCCGCCGCCCTCCTCCTCTCCCTCGCCACCGCCCGCGCCGCCGACACCCCGCCCGCCTCCCTGCCGGCCTCCCCGCCCGCCGACTTCTCCCTCACCGTCCACGTCCAATCCCAGGTCTCCGACGGCGGCCACCTCTCCGTCGCCGGCGCAACGATCACCCGCATCGGCACCGCCGGCGACGACACCCCCCTCGCCGTCACCGCCCCCAACGGCACCGCCCACATCACCCTCCCCGCCCCCGCCGCCAAAGGCGTCTACCTGACCGCTTCCCGCGATGGCTACGTCACCGGCCTCAAGCAGTGGTCCCGCAAAACCCCCGCCGACCTCCCCCCCACCGATCTCACCTTCGCCCTCGAACCCGCCGCCACCCTCGGCGGCAAAGTCGTCGACACCGACGGC
>JBEHXY010000373.1:0-4307 GCA_048498455.1 Planctomycetota bacterium
GCGATGCTCTCCGACGCCGCCCGCCTCGCCTTTGACGATCCCGTCGCCCGCCACATTCCCGAATTCGCCCAGAACGGCAAGGATGTCATCACCATCCGGCAGCTCCTCACCCACACCGGCGGCATCCGCGGCGTCGACACCGGCTATCCCTTCGCCACCTGGGACGAAACCATCGCCCGCATCTTCTCCATGCGCATCGAGCGCGACTGGATCCCCGGCCAGCGCGCCGGCTACCACACCCACACCTCCTGGTACCTGCTGGGAGAAATCATCAACCGCATCACCGGCACGCCCCACGACCAGTGGATTCGCGCGAATCTCTTCGAACCGCTGGGCATCCAGGACAGCTGGCTGGCGATGACGCCGCAGCGCTACGACGCCTACGGTCCCCGCATCGGCCAGTTGATGGACACCGCCGGCGAGCTGCGCCTCGCCCCCCGCCCCATGATCAATCTCGACACCGAGCTGGCCGCCTCGCGCTCACGCCCCTCCGCCTCCTGCCGCGGCCCCCTGCGCGACCTGGCGCGCTTCTACGAAATGTTGCGCCGCGGCGGCGAGCTCGATGGCGTCCGCCTGCTCCGCCAAGAAACCGTGCGCCTCATGACCTCGCGGCAACGGGTCGGCATGATGGACGCAACCTTCCGCCAGACCATCGACTGGGGCCTCGGCGTCATCCTCAACTCCGCGCATTACGGGCCGGGAATCCCCTACCAGTTCGGGCCCGCCGCCTCGCCGGAGACCTTCGGCCACGGCGGCTCGCAGTCCTCCACCGGCTTCTGCGACCCCGAGCGCAAGCTCGTCGTCGCCCTGCTGTTCAACGGCTGCCCCGGCGAACCCGCCCACGACCGCCGCCTGCGCTCTGTCCTCAAAGCGCTCTACCAGGACCTGTTTGACTGATTTCCCCCTGCGAGGTGCCCCGTGGCCGACCTGTTCGATCCCGCCTTTCTCAAGAAGCTCGAGACGCTCACGCTCGTCGCCCGGCAGTTGTTTCGCGGCGGCGACCGCGGCGATCGCCGCTCCACCGCCCATGGCGCGTCCGTCGAGTTCGCCGACTTCCGCCCCTACGTCCAGGGCGATGACTTCCGCCGCATCGACTGGAACGCCTACGCAAAATTCGAATCGCTGATGCTGCGGCTGTTCATCGAGGAGCAGGAACTCGCGGTTCACATCCTGCTCGATTGCTCGGCCTCGATGGACTACGGCGATCCGCTGAAATTCGATTACGCGCGGCGGCTCGCGGCGGCGCTCGCCTACATCGCGCTGGCCAACACCGACAAAGTCACCTTCACCGCCGTCGCCGTCGACACCGAGACCGACACCTTTTTAGGGCCCCCCTCCGGAACCATGCGCGGCAAACCGGGAATCCTGCGGCTGATGGACCAGCTCGAAAATCTCCGCCCCGCGGGCCGCACGGATCTCAATGCGTCGCTGTCGCGCTTCACCATCCGCACGCGCCGCGCCGGACTCGTCGTCCTGATTTCCGATTTTCTTTCCGAGCCCGGATACGAGGAAGGCATCAAGCGGCTGCGCTACGCGAAGCACGATGTGGTGATGGCGCAGGTGCTCGCCCCGCAGGAATTAAAGCCTGAATTGCTGGGAGATGTGCGTCTGGTGGATGCGGAAACCGACGTTGGCGTGGATGTTTCGGCGAACCGCGCCACGCTGCAGGCCTACGCCAAACGGCTGAGCGTTTTTCTCGACGACGTGCAGTCATTCGCACATCGTCATTCCTCTTCATATTTACTTGCGAACACAGCAACGCCATTTGAAGAGCTCGTGTTGAGGCAGTTCCGGGCGCTCGGTTTGGCTCGCTAGAGGTACGCCAGAATGTCGCGTGCGCGAAATTTGGATTTGTGAAGCGCGCGCAAATGAATTTTTTTCATTGACAAATATTTGGGGAAGACCACAATCTGTTGCATCGGATTCGTTTTCTTCATTCTACCCATAGAAAGGGGGTGATAACGATGCCGACGACGAAGAAAGCCGCCAAGAAACCTGCCGCCAAAAAGGCAACGGCCAAAAAGGCCACCAAGTCCAAGTCCAAGAAGTAAATTCTGGACGGTCGCGACGGCGGTCGCGGCTCTGAAACCCAAACCCGCAGCATGGATGGCTGCGGGTTTTTTGTTGCGCTGAGTTTGCCCGGAGAGGCTTCCTTTTGCCGTACTTCCAGCCGCCCGCCTGACCTTTTCCCGGAAAAGCCAGAACCCTCGCCGTGGCAAGCACGGGCGCGCTCCGCCGGTGTCGCCAGCCGCGCGCGGCGCGTGTACACTCGGCGCTTCGGGCGCAGGGACGCGCCTCTCAACCGCCAACTGAAACGGGCATCACCATGCGAATCATCGCGCTGTTCAACCAGAAAGGTGGCGTCGGCAAGACCACCACCACGGCGAACCTCGGGGCCGCCCTCGCAGACGCCGGCAAGCGCGTCGTGCTCGTCGATCTCGATCCGCAGGCCAACCTCACCACCCATCTGGGCATCGATCCCGAAGCCGATCGCACCCAGGCCGCAAATACCTACCGCGTGCTGACCGACGGAATTCCGCTGGCCGAGGCGCTCCAGGATGTGGAAGGATTCGAAGGCCGCCTGCGTGTCGCGCCGGCGGTGTCGGACCTCGCGGCCGCGGAGGTGGAGCTGGTGAGCGTGGTCGGGCGCGAGACGCTGCTGCGGAAGATGGCGGCCAAGCCGCCGGTCGACGCCGACTACGTGCTGATGGATTGCCCGCCGTCGCTCGGGCTGCTGTCGCTCAACGCGCTGGTGTATGCGACCGAGGTGCTCGTCCCGCTGCAGGCCCATTTCCTGGCCCTCCAGGGCATGGAAAAACTCTTCGACACCGTGGCGATGGTGCGGCAGTCGCTGAACCCCAAGCTCAAAATCTCCGGAATCCTCTTCTGCCAGTACGAGTCCGCCGCGAAGCTCACCGGCGAAGTCAGCGGCGAAGTCGAGAACTTTCTTTCGCAGGCCAAGGGCACCGGCCACCCCGCCGCCGAGGCGATCGTGTTCAACACCGCGATCCGGCGGAACATCAAGCTCGCCGAGGCGCCCAGCTTCGGGAAGAGCATCTTCGACTACGCCCCCACCAGCGCCGGCGCCAACGATTACGGCCTGCTGGCGGAGGAAGTGCAGAAGATGGGCGCGGAAACGCCGATTGGGTAAAGACCGCGCTAAGGGTGGCGACGCTGCTTTTTTTGAGGCGCACCGGGGGTAGGATGAGGTGGAAGCGTCCGTCGTGAAGGAAGGCGGTGCGTCGTGAACATCTTCGATTATCGCGGGCCGGAGTTCCTGCAGTTCTATGGGTTGGGGCTGGCGGTGGCGCTTTTCCTGTGGTGGCTGATTCAGTGGCTGCTGCGGACGCCCGGCGATTTGCCGGCGCAGGTCGGCAAGGGACTCTCCCCCTATGAAGTGGCCTATGTGCGGGCGGGGCCCAGGGGACTGCTGCAGGCGGCGGCAATGGCGCTGCACCGGCGGGAGCTGGTGCGCGGACTGGCATCGGCGCACGAGATTTTGCGCGACCGGCCGATCGGGAAAACGGACAAACAGCTGCATGCAGCGGAGACCTGGCTGTATGAACAAATACCGGTGACCGGACTCACCGCGGCGCGCCTGTACCGCCTGAAAGTGCCGGAGGCACTGGTGGCACAGGCCCGGCGGGAGGAGCTGGTGATGGGCAAGGGGCGGATGTGGGCGGTGCGGCTGGTGGCCGCGGGTCCGCTGCTCCTGCTGATGGCCGCGGGGATCGTCAAGGTTGGCGTGGGAATCGCGCGCGAGAGGCCCGTGGGGTTTCTCATCCTGTTGCTCATCTTCTCGGCGGTGGCGGCGCTGGTGATGGTGGCCAACGTGCCGATGCGCACACGCCGTGGCGGAAGGGTGCTGCGGGAGCTGCGAAAACAGCATGCGGCGATGCGCTATTGCGCGGCGCGACGGCTGGTGGATGTCTTGCCCCTGGATGCGGCCTTGGCCACGGCGCTCTTCGGGGTGGCGATGTTTCGCACCGGAGACATGGGGGGAATGGCCCGGGCGCTGCAGGCGGCCGTGGTGGAATCGACCGGCAATTCGTCAGGCTACGGCTGCGGCGCGGGCGGCGGCTGCGGTGGTGGTGGGTGTGGCGGTGGCGGGGGCGGAGGAGGATGTGGAGGTTGCGGTGGCGGCGGACACTAGGGTGCGCGACTTGGGTCTGGGCATCGGGTGGCGGACGCCGCTGGCGGTGATGATCGACCGGCGCGAGGACCTGCGGTTTGTGGAAATCACGGCGGAGCATTTTGAAGGATGCCGGGTGCCCGCGGCGGTGGATCGGCTGCGCGAGCAGGGACGC
>JBEHXY010000374.1:0-4293 GCA_048498455.1 Planctomycetota bacterium
AGCCCTGCATTGGCTGCAAAGATGCTGCGTGCACCACGGTTTGTCCTTGTGACTGCATCCACCCGCTGCCCGATGCGCCTGATGCCGCGGCCCACGACCAGCTTTTCGTCGATCCTTCGCACTGCATCGACTGCGGCCTGTGCGTCGACGAATGTCCGGTCAAGGCGATCTTTGCGGAGGACGAGGTGCCTCCGCAATGGAAGCATTTTATCCAGCTCAATGCCGCCCACTTCGCGTGATGTTTGGGTTCATTGCCCCTTCGCGCGGCGGCGCGGAGGGGCTTTCCGCCGTCGACTCTTCCCGTGGCCACGCACCTGCTGGCACCCCGCGATGCACGTGCCATCGTCGCCCACTGATCCGGCGTTCACTCTTTTTCATACTTTCCCGCGTCTGCGTCGGGTAGCATCGGCAACGCCGGCATTTCCAAAGGATCTCTCATGTGGTGGCTCTGGCTCCTCGTTCTCCTTCTCGCCCTGCCCGTTCTCTACCTGTTCCTTCGCGGCTCCCACTATTCCCGCATCTTCTCCGACACCCATTTCCTCGAATTCGCCCAGAAGCTCGCGCTTCTCAAGCCCCGTCTGCTGGAGCGCGTCGACGACGACATCACCGCGTCTGATGATCCGCGCATCATGTCCACCTCCGCCGGCATTTTTCTGTTCTACACCATCAGCCGCGACGGCACGCAGTTCGTTCACCACTTCTCCCTGCGCGATCAGCAAGGCTACACCGCCACCACGACCGGCGAGTTCTTCAGCCTTTTTTCCGCCCTCCTCCTGGGCGTCGAACCCGAGCGCCTCACCATGCAGCGCTCGGAGAACACCGTCTTCCACGTCACCTTCGGGCTTTCTCCCGAGGAACAGCAAGCCTTCATCAGCCACCCTTACCCCGCCCTCGCCAGCGATGCGCTCGCTCCCCTTTGTGCCGAGGTCCGCAAACGGCTGCACGCCCGGCCCGTGAACAACATCACCACGGGCATCGACTTCACCCACCCGCCGGCCCCTCCCGCCGCCGCGCCTCGGAACAACCCCTGATCCGCGAACCCGTCGCGAAGCGGAACGTACGATGTGCATGACCACTCCGCCGCGAAAACCTCGCACCCGGCCGCTGTTCAAGGCGCTGGGGGTCATCCTTCTGTCGCTCCCCCTGCTTTATTATGGTTTCTGCTCTCCGCTCGACGTCACCGATGACCCGGCCGGGAACGGCGGTTACACGCGCAACGCCCTCTACATTGTCCAGCAACCCATGCGCCTGGTTCGCTATGAAGGTGGCGATGCGCTCTCTCCCGCCAGCGCCAGGCCTCTGGAGGCTGGCTCCGAAGCGCTCGTTCCGGCCGGCACGCATCTCCAACTCCTGTACGTGTCCTATTCACGCATGGTCATGGTCGACAACGCCATTCATTCGACGTCCTACGCGCGCATTCTCGATGGTTCGTGCGCCGGAAAGACCGTCAGCCTCCGCTATGTCTCCTTACCCGGCCACGGCCGCCCGCCACATCACGCACAGATCAATCCCGCATACCTCTCTCCCTTCCCCGAACCAGCCTTTTCTGCGCCCACATCCCAGCCGACTCGCTAGACTGTTTCAACGTCCTCCCTGCCTCCGCGTCCCATGTTCGTTGCCATCTCAAAAGGAGTTCCCATGCAAAGCATTGAATCGCGCCTTGCACGCCTCGAAAAATCCAACCACCGGTATCGCCTCGCCACCTCGGGCCTCCTGCTCGCCCTTATCGCCTCGCTCTCGCTGGGCCAGATTACCCTGGGCGGTGGCACCGGCGGCATGAAAGCGCCGTTTATCACGGCGGACCACTTCCTGGCGGCCAATTCGTTCACGCTCAATGACAAGGAGGGCAAGGCGCGCCTCATCCTCTCCACCGATGCCGACACCCCGATCCTCCAGGTGAAAGACCCGGACGATCACACGCTGCTTTCGATCACCGCCACGGACAAGGCCGCCAATCTCCTGATCCAGGATGCTGCGGGAAAGAAGCTCTTCTCCGCGCCTTGAGCCCTTCCGCTGTCGCATCTTCCCGCGCCTTGGTGTTAAAGGTCGTCGGCGGCAGTCACATCCACTTTTCGACCCACCCGGCCAGCGGCACGAGCAAGCAGGCCGTCAGGACTCCGTTCAAACTCATCCCCACGGCCGCATAGGACCCATGCGTCTCGGACACGCGCAGCATCGTGGCGGTTCCGATTCCGTGGGCGGTCACGCCCATGCCGAGACCGGCTTCGAGGGGTCCGCCCAGGCCGAGCGCCCGCAGCAGCGCCGGTCCGATCACCGCGCCGGTGATCCCGGAGAGGCAGGTGATCGCCGCCGCGAGTTCCGGCGATCCATGAAGCGACCGGGCCACCTCCATGGTGATCGGCGTGGTCACGGAGCGGGACAGGACCGACATCACCACCGCATGGCCCGCATGAAAGGCCCGGGCGCACGCCCAGGCGGTCGCAATGCCGGTCACACATCCAGCCGCCAGCGACACGCCGACGGCCACCGCGTTGCTGCGGATCAATGGCCAGTGCTTATAAATCGGGACCGCCAGCGCCACCGTGGCGGGGCCGAGGAAGAAGGTCACGACCTCTCCGCCCAGTTGGTAATCGGCCATCGGCACGTGAAACGCGGACAGGACCACCATCAGCACCCCGGCCGTCACGAGCAGCGGATGCAAGAATCCCCAGCGGGCGCGGAGTTCCAGCGCCACGGCATAGACCCCGATCGTCAGGGCCAGTCCGAAGAGCACCGTGTGGGTCAAACTCGCGGGCAGATGCATCACGCCTCCTCCACCGCGACGATCGGCAGGGTTTCCTTTTTCCCGGTATTCACCAGCGCCACGCCGCCGAGCGCGAGCGCGCCGCCGGTCAAACTCACGCGCGTCGGCACCTCGCCGAGATAGGGCCAGGCAATGAGCATCGCCAGGGCCGGCACGAGGTACATGAAACTCATGACGCGTCCGGCGGGCAGCCGCATGGTCGCATAGGCAAACGCCATGTAGGCGATCGCGGCCGGGAACACGCCGAGGTAGGCGACCTCCAGGGTCGCGTGCACGGGCGCGGCCGCCACCCGGCGCAACACGCCGAGCCCAAACCAGGGCACGAGTTCGAGCACGCCCGCCCAGACCGTCCACAAGGTAAATTCCAGGGGTCGCCAGGCGGTCAAGAATTTCTTCTGCACAATGACATAGAGCGCGGCACAGATCGCCGACCCGACGATCAACAGGGCCTCGGGCCGCAGGCCGGCGTGGCCGGAATCGCCCGATTGTCCCACCACGATCAGCACGATGCCGGCAAAGCTGACCGCAATGCCGACCCCCTTGCGCAGGGTCACGCGTTCTCCGAGAAACAGCGCCGCAAAGAGGGCCGTGAAAATGGGCGCGGAGTTGATCAGCAGACTGGCGGCTCCCGCGGAGACGACGTGCTCACCGTAATTCAGAAAGGGATGGTAGATCGCCACGCCCAGAAATCCGGAAAGCAGGAACGCCGCCGCCTCTTTTCCCCGGGGCAGCTTCACCCCCATGAGGCCGGCCGCGATGGCCAGCACCACCCCGGCAATGACAAAACGGAGCAGCGCCAACTCGCCGGCCCCGTAGACGCTGCCGGCGCTTTTGATCACGGCAAAGGCGGACGCCCAGAACGTCATCGTCACGCCGAGCGCCGCCCCGGTCCGAACTGCGGAATCCCTGGCCATCAGCGTGCCGCCCGCCCGCGCTCCAGCCGGGCGGTCACCTTGGCCACCCAGGCGGTGATCACCAGCGTCAGCGGCGTGGCGACTGCGCAAATCGCGGCAAAGGTTCCCCACTCCGCGGCCAGCACCGGCCCCAGCGACAAGGTGCCGGCGATGATGGGGGCAAAGAGCACCAGCATGTGCTTGAGCAAAAACGCCGCGGCCGGCTCGACCTGCTCCAGCTTCACCACGCGCAAAAACAACGCCGCGAGCAGGAGCAGCAATCCGAGCACGTTCCCGGGCAGGGGCACATGGCCGTAAGTGGCCACCATCCAGCCGATCACCTGGAACAACAGCAAAATCGCCAGCGAGGCCATCGACCATCCACCCGCAACACGCCAATTGGCACCAGTCTCCCCCAGCCCTTCAAAAATGACAAACCCCCCGTCTCCCGGAGTCACCTTCGGCCCGTTACAATCGCCCCGCATCGCACTTCTCCCGGGGACCTTCATGACCACGCGCATCTGTCTCCTCGCCGCTCTCGCTGTCCTGGCAGCCGCACCTGCGTTCGCCGCGGATCCGCAAACGCTGGTGCTCCGCGCGGATGCCCCGGGGCCGCGTTTCGATGGCATCGGCATC
>JBEHXY010000375.1:0-4293 GCA_048498455.1 Planctomycetota bacterium
GCGCCGGCGGTATCGATCCGCTCGACCGGGCCGAGATCGAGGACGACGCGGCCGCGCACGCCGGAAAGCGCCCGCGGAATCTGGCTTTCGATGTCCGCCACGGCGTCGATGGTCCAGGCGCCACGCGCCGTCAGCCGGGTTACCCCGCCGACATCGCCCCGCTCCAGCCCCGCCTGCCTGGCCTCACGAACTCGCCGGTACACCCGCCGGCGCCGCCTCGGTGCTCGTTTGATAAGCCGGCACGCCACTCTCCGGGGCGCCGCGCTCGTCACAGCACTGCTCGCTGGTTGTTCGAAATCCGGCACATCCCCCGGCACCGCCTCCACCGTGCCCGACCCCGACCGCATCGTCGAGGTGTCCACCGAGTCCATCGCCAGCGGCCAGAAAACACTCGAAGACCTCAACAACCCCTCCCTTGAATGGCTCTACGGCGACCTGCGCGAACGCCTCGCCACCGACGCCGCCGCCCACGACGGTAAGCCCGGTCCCGATGCCGACTACTTGAACGGTTGGATCGACAAGGTGCGCAAACAACTCGAAGGCCGCGGTTATCACATCGCCCCGGCCGGTGACCTGCTCCCTCCCGCCGCCACAACCTCCGCCACTATCACAGCAACTGGTCGAGCGTGATCGGCAGATCCCTCACCCGCTTCCCCGTGGCATGATAAATCGCGTTCGTCACCGCCGCCGCAATCCCCGTCGTCCCCAATTCCCCCACCCCCTTCGCCCCGAGTTCATTCACCCGCGTGTCCACTTCCGGAACGAAAAACACTTCCACCCGCGGCACGTCCGGGTTCACCGGCACCAGGTAGTCCGCAAGGTTGTCCGTGACCGGCTGCTCCCGCCGCGGATCGTACACCGTGTGCTCCATCAGCGCCATCCCCATCCCCATCACGATCCCGCCCATCACCTGGCTTCGCGCCGTTTTCTCATTGAGGATCCGCCCCGCCGCAAACGCCCCCACAACCCGCGACACCCGCACCTCGCGCAAATCCGGATCGACCAGCACCTCCGCAAACTGCGCCCCGAAGGCATGCGTCGAAAACTGCTTCTTCTCCGGCGGCTCCGTTTTCACCCGCGCTTCCACCAGCTTGCCATGCCGCCGCAAAACATCCGCAATCGATTCCCCGGCCGCGATCCCCGCCTCCGCAATCAACTTCTCCCGCGCCTGCAGGCACGCCGCCCGCACCGCAGTCCCCGTGCTCACCGCCGACTGGCTCCCCCCCGACACCGGGCTCTTGGGCATCTGCGAATCCCCCAGCAGGAACGTCACGTTGTCCACCGCCAGCCCCAGCGTCTCCGCCGCGATCTGCGTCATGATCGTGTACGTCCCCGTCCCCAGGTCGTGCGTCGCCGACGTCACCACCGCCGTTCCATCCGGAAGCAGCCGCACCTGCACCTCCGCCGCCTCCCGGTTCGTCGGATAAGTCGCCGTCGCCATCCCCCAACCCACCAGCCAGTTCCCACGTCGAAGACTTCCCACCTTTCGTTCATACCGGCCCCACCCGAAGCGCTCCGCCCCTTGCCGATAGCACTCCCGCAGCGTCTTCGAGCTGAAATCCAGGTCCAGATCCTCATCCCGCTCCGCATAATTCCGCAGCCGCAGCTCAATCGGATCCACCCCCGCCTGCCACGCCAGTTCATCCATCGCCACCTCCAGGGCCCACGTCCCCGGCGCATGCCCCGGCGCCCGCATCTGCGTCGGGTTGCTCCGATGCACCGGCACCAGCCGATGCGTCGTCTTCACATTCTGGCAGTGGTACAGCATCCGCGTCTGCTTCGCCGCCGGCTCCGCCCACTCATCCTCCGCCGCCGTGTGATTGCACACATCATGCATCACCGCCTGCAGTGCCCCCGCACCATCCGCCCCCAGCGCAATCCGGTTCGACATCTCCGGCCGGCATCCCACGCTCGTGAACATCTGCTGCCGCGTCACCACCAGTTTCACCGGCCTGCCCACCACCTTCGCCGCCGCCGCCGCCAGAATCTCGTGCGGCCACACCGACCCCTTGCACCCAAACGCCCCGCCCACAAACGGGCAGATCACCCGCACCTGCTCATCCTTCAATCCCAGCGCCCGCGCAATCACGTGCCGGCAGCCGTAAATGTGTTGCGTGGCGCTGTACACCGTCAGCTCCGTCTCCCCCTGCCACGCCGCCACCGTCGCCGAAAGCTCCATCGGATTGTGGTTCTCCTGCGGAAGGTAATAACGCTCCCGCACCTGCACCGCCGCTTCCTGGAATGCCGCCGCTGCATCGCCCCGCGCCGAATCCGCAGGTTCCCCCCGGCCCACTTCCTTCGGCCGATACGCCCGCCCCGACGATTCATTCCCCTCCGCATTCCACAACCACGCCTGCTTTTCCTCGTACCGCACCTTCACCGCCAGCGCCGCCGCCCGCGCATGCTCCAGCGTGTCTGCGATCACCAGCCCGATCTGCTGCCCCGCATGCACCACCGCCTCTGATTGCAGCGGCATGAACTCCTGCCCCGGCGTCCCCTCCTCGTCATCCGCATCCAGCTTCGCCAGCTTCGGCATGTTCTCGTGCGTGAGAATCGCCAGGATCCCCGCCATCTTCCACGCATCCGCCGCGTCGATCTCCACGATCCGCCCTCGCGCAATCGTGCTGCAGAACGCCACCGCATGCACCGTCCCCTCGGGACAGAAATCCGCAGCGTACTTCGCCGCGCCCGTCACCTTGGCCCGCCCGTCCACACGATTCATCGGCAGCCCGACAACTCCCTGGCCCATGCTGCTTCCTTCTCAAAAAAATCCACTGCCGGCCAGACCCACGGCCGGTCTATTCTGCGTTGCCACATTGTCCTTCCGGGAACCAGTCCCCGGCCCGCTCCCTCGCCAATCCACGCGGCTGGCCCAGCCCATGAACCCTGGAACCGTCGGAAAATTCTCGCCTTCACCTCCGCAAAGCCCGCGCCGCTTACACCGGATTTGCTTTCCGCTACACTCCGTCGTGCTTCTTCACCCCTTGCGAGATTCCCCCATGAAGGCCTTGCTCCTCATCGATATCCAAAATGACTTCCTCCCCGGCGGCGCCCTCGCCGTCCCCTTCGGCGACGAAATCCTCGACCCCGTCAACGCCCTCATCCCCCGCTTCGAACTCGTCATCGCCAGCCAGGACTGGCACCCCGCCAACCACGCCAGCTTCGCCGCCAATCACCCCGGCAAGGGCGTCGGCGACCGCATCGTCGTCGATGGCGTTCCGCAGATTCTCTGGCCCGTTCACTGCGTCCAGAACACCCCCGGCGCCGCCCTCTCACCCGCCCTCAATCGCGCCGGCATCCACCAGGTCGTCCAGAAAGGCCAGGACCCCCTCATCGATTCCTACAGCGCCTTCTACGACAACGAGCACCGCCGCTCCACCGGCCTCGCAGAACTCCTCCGCGCCCGCGATGTCTCCCACCTCTTTCTCGCCGGCCTCGCCACCGATTACTGCGTGCAGTTCTCCGCCCTCGATGCCCTCGCCGAAGGTTTCGCCGTCACCCTCGTCGAAGACGCTGCCCGCGGCGTGAACCTCCACCCCGCCGATGTCGCCAACGCCGTCGCCCTCATGCGCGGACGCGGCGCCACACTCACCACGTCCGCCGCACTTCTCACCAAGTACTGACAATCCCCGGCGCCAACAGCCCACCCCTTACGCCGGCTTCGCCAGCTTCGCCGCAATCCCCGCGACAAACTTGCCCTGGAATCGCGCAATCGCCAGCTCGTTCTCGCTCGGCAGCCGCGCACCCTGCGGACCCGTGATCGTCGTCGCCCCATACGGCGTGCCGCCCGTCATCTCGCTCATGTTCAACAGTTCCTGCGCCGCATACGGACACCCCGCCACCACCATCCCCTGGTGAAAAAAGAACGTGTGCATCCGCACCAGCGTCGTCTCCTGCCCCCCATGCTGCGACGCCGTCGACGAAAACGCCGACCCCACCTTGCCCACCAGCGCGCCCGCAACCCAGTGCCCGCCGGTCGCATCCAGGAACGCCTGCATCGACGCCGTGTTCGACCCATACCGCGTCCCGCTTCCCAAAATCACCGCATCCGCCTCCGCCAGCCGCCGCGGATCCGCCACCGGCACATGCGCAAACGCCTTCTTCGCCTCCGTCGCCCCCATCTTCGCCAGGATCTCCGGCGTCAGGATTTCCTGCACCTGCATCACCTCCACCTCCGCCCCGCTCACCTGCCGCGCCCCTTCCGCGATCGCCTCCGCCAGCCGCCACACATGCCCATACACGCTGTGAAAAATGACCTGCACCTTCATAAATCGCTCCTCGAGTCAGCAATTG
>JBEHXY010000376.1:0-4292 GCA_048498455.1 Planctomycetota bacterium
TGGTCCAGCGTCGCCCATGCCGGCTACATGCTCATCGGCATGTCCGCACTCCTCACCAACCCCTCCCCCGCCACCGCTCCCGGCCTGATCCCCAGCACCGGCGCCCAGGTCCTCCTCTTCTACCTCTTCATGTACATCTTCATGAACGCCGGCGCCTTCATCGCCGCCGCCGCCATCGCCCAGCGACTCACCGGACCCACCGACGCCGGCATGTCCATCGGCGTCACCGCCATGGTCCCCGTTCCCCCCCCACCCCCCGCCAACATCGATCCCGGCACCGGCGAAGAAATCAACCACTACGCCGGCCTCATGCGCCGCGCCCCCATCCTCGCCGCCACCATGCTCGTCTTCCTCCTCTCCCTCACCGGCATCCCCCTCACCATCGGCTTTGCCACCAAGATCAAACTCTTCGCCGCACTCTTCGACACAGGCACCCCCCTCGGCTGGCTCGGCGTCGCCGCCGTCGGCATCAACACCGTCATCGCCGCCTTCTACTACTTCCGCGTCATCAAGGCCATGTATCTCACCCCCTCCGACGGCCCCCGCCTCATCGAAATCGCCCCCGTCACCATCGTCGCCCTCGTCCTCGCCGTCCCCAACATCCTCCTCTTCATCGCCTACGGCTGGGTCGAATACGGCGCCCAATCCCACGCCTGGCTCGTCGGCGCACCCGCCGCCAGAATCATTCAGGCGGCGGGAGGTGGTTGAGGAAGTTCGCCAGGTCCGTCCGCGAGGGCGAGAGCGCCGTCCGCACGTAATACCCGCTGGTCGCCGTCGCCGCCGCGAGGGACTCCGATAACGACAGCTCCAGCAGCCGCGCAAAAACAAATCCCGCGTTGAAGTGATCCCCCGCCCCCGTCGAAATCTTAGGGCTCTGGATAAATGGCCCCTCAAAACTCGCCGTCTCCTCCGCCGTCGCCGCCGCCGCCCCCGTCCGCGGATGAATCACCAGCGTGTGCAGTTGCAGCCGCTGGCGAAGCGTCGCCGCAAGCTCCGGCAACGCCGGCATCGGCGTGATCGGCAGGTCCAGCGCCGCCGCCACCTGCAGCGCCTCCGACAGGTTCAGCCCCAGCACCACCGGGACCAGCAGGTTGATCTCGCACAGCACCGACAACGCCGCCAGCAGGTCCGCCGCCAACCGCTTCTCCGGATCCGCCAGGTCCACGAAAAACAGCCGCGGCCGCCGCGACAGGGTCGGCAGCACGTCGGTCAGCAAATGCTGCCAGATGGACGTCAAATGCGGCAACATCGTCCAGTTCACCGCCCCCAGCAGCGAAGCCGCATCGCACAACGCCCGCAGCTTGCCCAGGCCGACATGCGACAGCAGCCGATCCCAGGTCACCTCCGACAGCGGCGCCAGGTTGCCCAGCATCACCTTGCCATCGGAGAACTCCAGCGCCGAGGTGTGCGCCGGATCCGCCAGCGGAATCATGGTGGCCTTGCGCGCGAACTCGTTGAACACCGGGTGCGGCGCCGGGTAACCGGTCGGCCCGATGTAAGTCGTCGGCAGCCCCAGCGTCGCCAGCGCATGGGCCATGATCGGACCATTGCCTCCCAGCTTCTGCTGCTTGATCACCAGCTCCATGTTGGACGACTGCCCCGCGGCCGCGGCGATCTTCTCGGCGAACCGCGGAATCGTCAGCAGTCGATCGTAACGGTCGTGGGCGTGCCGCTTGTCGACGACGTCGATGATGTCGTCGACGAAGGCGTCGAAACCAAGCAGTGCGGGATGCGAAGAAGGGGATGCGGCGAGCAGTTTTGCCGCCGCGGCGATGGCTGTGTCGGTACGGGTGGGCATGGCGCGGATGGTAATGGGTCGCGGTCAATAGGTAAATGGCCGCTTGCTCAGGCCGGCAGCCGGCAGGCGGCCGACGGCGGCGCCGGTTGCTGGTTAAAACCGCACGCCGGCAGCCAGATCCATGAGACGTTCGGCCGGCAAACCGCCCACAAAGCAGATCCAGCGACCATCGCGCTCCATCATCACCATGTGCAGATCCCCCACCGTCTGGACATGGTAAGCCACGCCGCCGCGCATGGTCACCTCCGAACGGGGCGACTCCACGTCGGCAGCGCTCGCCACGACCATCGTGACCGGGGTGCTGCCGCTGTCCAGCAGGACGCAGGCGACCTTCTTCTTGCCGACGTTCCGCATGCAGCAGGCCATCGTCTGCGCTTCCGGAGGCGTGGGCAGCGTGGGAAAGTTCCCAGCCATGGCGGCAATCGCGCGGTTGGCATCTTCGATCGAGCCCGCGTGCATCGTGGGGATGCGGCCGGCGATGATGTCCTGGTGCATCTGGGCCATCTGCATCGATGACGCCTGGGCAGCGCGGCCCTGCAAGAGGGAAAGACTGATCGCCGCCAGCAGCAGGAGCGCCGCGGCTGCCGCGCTCATGGACACCCACCACGCGCGCCGTCGGCGCTGTTGGGGCGCACGCGGCAACTGCTTGCGGAGCCTCTGTTCCAGCGAGGAGGTATCCACCGGGAGCGCCCCCAGGCGTGCGAGCCGGCGAGCAACCACGGCGTCGCCGGGAGCGTCCACGGGATCGTCCACCGGGCCGTCAAAGGGACCAGGGTTTGTCATGAGGACCTCCACCCGGCATGCGGGCCGGCACGACCTGGCGACGAGGCCGGCGGCGATGAACGTTTGAGGAGCCGGTCGCGCAGCAGCGAACGTCCGCGGAACACGCGGGATTTCACGGTGCCCGCCGGCACTTCCACCACCTCCGCCGCATCGTCATAGGTCATCTGTTCGACATCCACCAGCAGCAGCGTCCAGCGAATGTCCTCGGGCAGCGACTGCAGGGCGTCGATCAATGCCTCATCGGAAAATTGTTCAAGCAGCGCGTCGAGATCGCGGGGGTCCTGCTCAGCGCGCATCTCGGCGGCGGTGATGGCGGCGGGCTCCAGCAGCTGCGCGTCCGAGAGCAAGGCGCTGCCGCGGAGGCGGCTGCGGTCGATCTGCACGTGCCGCAGAATGGCGGCCAGCCATGCACGGGCGTTGCTGGCGACGTCGAACTGCTGAATGTTGCGGAAGGCCCGCATGAAAGTCTCCTGGGCCAAATCCTCGGCGTCGGCGGGATTGCGCGTGAGGAAGCGCGCGGTGCGAAGGACCATGGCGCGGTGCGGCCACAGGTGCGTATAAAACCGCTCCGCAGCATCATCCTGGCTCAACGCCGACTCCATTCTGCCGCGCCGCGAGGCGCCCGCCGCTGGTTCCAACGAGGTCAGTGATCAAAAAAGTTCCATCCACCGGTGCGAATTCTTCGAGCGGCCCCCTTTCGGCCGGCTGCACACACCTTCCGCTCGCAGATTCCCGCCCCGGGATGGAACTTTTCGGGCCCTTCGCCTCGTTGGAACGGGCACAGACGTTCGGAAGGGCCATGGATGCGCAAAGTTGTGATTGCCATTGGGGCGGTGCTGGGAGCGGTGGTCGTGCTGGCCGCCGCGGTGGCTGCAGGGACACTTTACCACGCACAGATCGCGGAGTGGGTGCGCGGCGGGCATGTCGCCGCGGTGAAAGCGCCCCCTGCGACCGCAGGGGCAGCACAATTTTACACCTGCAGCATGCATCCGCAGGTGATCGAGGATCATCCGGGGAAATGCCCCATCTGTCACATGGACCTCGAGCCGATCGGCAATGGGACAACCATCGATCCGACGATCGTGCAGAACATGGGGCTGCGGGTGGCCAAGGTGAGCACGGGGCCGCTGCACACGACGCTGCACACGGTGGGATCGTTTGTGGAGCCGGAGCAGAACCACGTGGAGATCAACCTGCGCGTCTCGGGCTGGATCCAGAAGCTCTACGCCAACCAGGATGGCATGGCGGTGGCGAAAGGGGACAAGCTGTTCGATCTTTACAGCGCGGACCTGACGGCGGCGGCGGACGAACTGATCGCCGCGCGCAAGGCGGCCGCGGGCGTGACCGGGAACGACAGCACGGTGCAAAGCGCCTCGGGGGCCATCGTGGCGGCGGCTCGGCGGAAACTCGAGCTGCTCGGGTTGCCGGCGGCGGATGTCGAGGCGATCGCGGCGATGGACAAGGCGCCGGCCACGGTGACGTTCACCTGTCCGATCGCCGGCCACGTGACGGAAAAGACGGTCGTGGAGGGATCGGCGGTGAAGGCGGGGGATCGGGTGATGCGGATCGCGGACCGCTCCACCCTGTGGCTGCAGGTGCAGGTGTATGAACAGCAACTGCCGCTGGTGCACGTGGGCACGCCGGTGCGGGCGATCGTGGAGGGCCTTCCGGGGAAGGCGTTGGAAGGCACGATCGAGTTCATCTATCCGCA
>JBEHXY010000377.1:0-4252 GCA_048498455.1 Planctomycetota bacterium
TCGGCGGATTTTGCAGACGGTGAAGGTGAACAAGTGGTTGCTGGATCCGCCGCCGGGGGCGGGGGCGTTTCCGGGGCTGTGAGGGGGGAAGAAGCAAGAATCAAGAAGCAAGAAGCAAGAAGTTGGAAGTTGGAATGAAGAAGAGGGTGGGGGTTATCTTGTCGCGGCTCGTGGCGGGGTGGGTTGGGCGGTGGGGGTGACGTCGGGGGTCTTGCCGGCGGTGACGGCGGTGAGGACTTTTTCAAGATACGCTTTGAGCTGCTGCTCCTCGCGGGGAAGCGGTTCATCCTGCGAAGCGAGAAGGGTTTGGGCCTGGCGCCAGCGTTCGGCCGCCTCCGCGGCGCGGCCGGCGCGGTAGAGAGCGTCGGCGACGTGGACGATGACTTCGGCCGATTCTCCGTCGGGGGTTTGCAGGGCTTTTTCCAGGTAGGTGAGGGCTTCGGGGAAGCGGCCCTGCTTGTAGTAGACCCAGCCGAGCGAATCGAGGTAGGCGCCGTTTTCGGGCTCGGCGTCCAGGGCTTTCTTGATGAGCGTCTCGGCTTCATCCAGGTTTTTGCCGGCGTCGGCCCAGTAAAAACCGAGGTCGTTGTTGGCGCCGGTGTGGGTCGGAAGGATGGCGAGGACCTTGCGGAGGGAGGCCTCGGCATCGGCGTCGTTGCCGACGCGCGATTGCAGGTGCGACAGTTCGTAGAGGCGTGAGGTCGTTTCGCCGTTCCTGGCGATGAAGGATTGCAGGACGCCGACGGCTTCGTTCTGGTGGTGGAGCGCGGCGGGGCCGTCGTCGGCGGGGCTGCCCGCGGCCAGCCGGCGCGACAGAAGCAGGGCGAGGATCTCGGAGCGGGGATTGGCGGCGGCGGCGGCGCGGAGGAACTGGAGATCGAGGTCGATTTTTTTCTGCGTGATGAGTTCACCGTCCACGACCACGGCGTAGCCGGGAATGCGCGGATGCTCCTGGGCAAGGCGGGTGACCAGGGCCAGGGCCTCGTCGGGCTTGCCCTGCGTGCGATAGAGCTGCGCCAGTCCGACGGCGAGCGACGGAGAGGGGTGGGCCTGCAGGGTGGCCTCGAGACCGGCGGCGGCTTCCGCGGATTTGCCGTTGGCCTGGCGGGCGCGGGCGAGGGCCGTGGCGACCTCGGCCTCGTCGGGGTGGTCCTGGGCGAGGCGCGCCATCATGGCTTCCGCTTCTTCGCCTCGGCCGACCTGGGTGTACAGCGTGGCGGTGGTGATCTGGCCGAAAAGCGAGCTGGGAACGGCGGTGGTGAGACGTCCCAGCCAGGCGACGGCATCGCCCAGCGCGCGTTGGCCGCCGCCGGCGGTCGCCGGGCGGCGCACCCGCTCCAGCAGCGAGCTGATGAGGGCCTCATAGGCGCTGCCGTTGTTGGGATGGGCGTCGATGAGAGAGGTGAGCTCCTTGTCGGAGGCGGCATACTCGCCGCGGGCGCGGTGCAGGGCGGCGACGCGCAGGTGCAGGTCGACATCGTCGGGAAACTGCTGGAGGGCTTCCTGGGCGATGGCGAGGGCTTGGGGAAGCTGTTCGCGGGCGATGGCCAGCTCAATGCGCAGGTCCCAGCCGCGGGCGCCGGCCCCGGCGGGCGTCGCGTTGATGAGAGCCTCGGCGTCGGCGAATTTGTCCAGGGCGAGCAGCCAGGTGACATAGGCCTGGCGGGCGGGGAAGAAGTCCGGCAGGGCGGCGATCGCGCCGGCAAACAGGGCGCGGGTGGCCTCGGGATCTCCATCGTTGGCGCGCACGGTCATCGCCTGCAGATAGTCCACCTGGCCATCTTTGGTCGGCGGCGAGGGATGCTGCGACCACTGGACGGCCGCCTCGGTCCGCATGGCCGGCTCGAAGGAATCGACGATCGCCTCGCACTTCTCGGGAGAGGCTTTCATGGCGGCCGCGGTGACCTGCAGGGCGGACTCGAACTGCGCGGCGGACTGCACGCGGCGGAGGAGCCGCTGGAGGAGATCGAGGTCCGTGGGATTCTTGGCGGCAGAGGCGCGGAGGGTTTCGAAGGCGTCGGCGGGGCGATTGAGGGCGTCGTAGGTGGCGGCGAGCACTTGGGCCTGGCGGGCATCCTGGGCCCCGCCGAGGGCGCTGCGAACATCGTTCACCAGCGAGCGTTCATCGCCCGCGCGGCGGTAGGTCCACACGAGAAGCTTGAGCGCGTCCTCAGAACCCTTGGCCGCGGCGACGAAGCGCAGCGCTGACTTTTTGGCGGCGCCGTTGTTGCCCGTGTGCACCTGGGCGTTGACCAGGCGCGAGGCGATGAAGGGATCGGCCGGCTGGTCGGCGGCGGCCTTCTGGTAGTGGGGGAGGGCCCGGGCGTAGTCGCCCACGAGGACCTCGTTCTCGGCGGCGGAAAGCTCGCCGGTCCATTGCTCCTCGATGAGGTAGGACAGTTCGCGGTCATAGCGGTAACCGGCGACCGGCAGCGAGGCCTCGGCCAGAAACTGTTCGAAGGTGGCGGCGGCGGCGGCGTGGTAGTGGGCCGCCTGCAGGGCGCGGGCGAGGTGGAAGGAGATCAGCGGCGCCTGGGCTTCGCCGCGGGCCTTCACGCGGTCGGCGTTCATCAGGTAAAAGATGGCGCGGTCGTTGTCCTTGCGTTCCAGCCAATAGCGGCCAAGGAGGTAGTTGGTCTCCATGTCCTCGGGGGCGAGGCGGTAGGCGCGCTGCAGGTAGACCGAGCCGCGGGCCAGCTGGGAGGCGGCAAAGCAGACGCGGCCCATGAGCCGCAGGACGGGGAAGGAGTCCGGATCGAGGTTCAGGGATTTCTCGAGAGCATCCATGGCCTCGGTGTTGGAGTTTTCCAGAAACAGGGCGCGGCCCTGGAGGTAGTATTTGACGGCCTGGGCGGGGGGGTCGTGGGCGGGCTGGGTGCCGGGGGCGGTGGCGGGGCTGGCGGAGAGATCGCCCGCGGTGAACTTTTTGACGGACTCGAGGATGCCGGCGCGGGTCATTTTGGCGCGAAGGAGGGCCTCTCCCGTGAGCGGGGCGCTGGCGCCGACAGGGGCGAAGATGCCCCCGGCGGTGGGTTCGGGCCCGAGCAGCGGCGCCTCGGCCGCGGGGCGCGTGGCGGGAGCGGTGGTGGTGACGGCGGGGCGCGGCGTGGTGGGGGTGCAGGCCGCAAGCGCCGCGGCGGCGAGTGCGGCCAGGGGGGCGAGGCGCGGGAGGGCTGATGGCATAGAGAAGCTCCTGTTGGGGTTCATCTTAAGAAAGGAGGCCGGGAAACGCCAAACGGCCGGCGGGGGGCGGCTTTTTCGAGAAAGCGGGCAAGCCCTGCGCGGGGCTGTCGTTTACCGTAGTGGCAACTATCGGATTTGAAACGCGTGGGTGGCGACGAGCGGTGAGGAAGCGTATGCGGCGATATGCGGTGGCGGCGCTGTTGGCGGTTCTGGCGGTCTCGGGGGCGGGGCGGACCGGGCGGGCCATGACGCCGGAAGAGCGGCGGGCGTATCGAGACCATCTGTTGCAGACCTTGCCGGACGTGCCGGCCTTTGACGAGTGGGTCAAGCGGAGCAACGAGCTGCCGCCCGATTTTGACGCCTTGCCGCGTCACAACGAGTTGCCGGACCCGCTCACCTTTTTCAGCGGGAATCCGGTGAAGACGGCGGCCGATTGGGACACGCGGCGGGCGGAAATCCTCAGCCTGTTCGAAAAATACGTGTGGGGCCAGATTCCGCCGCACGCTGCCATCGTCTCGGCGGACGTGACCGACGTCCCGGGCAAGGGCGAGACGGGCGGCAGCTACATCACCCGGACCGTGGTGCTGCACTGCGGGCCGGAGGGCAAGGGGACGCTGCACATGACGCTGGTGATCCCCGAGGGCAAGGGGCCGTTTCCGGTGCTGATGGGGCCGGGGTTGATCGGCGGATTCGGGAACATCGCGCCGACGCTTTTGCGGAGGGGCTACATCGCGGCGTCCTATGCGGGCGATGATTTCAACGACGATTCCAAGGCCATGGGCGCGCTGTACCCGGACACCGCGGACACGGGGGCGCTGGCACGGCGCGCGTGGGCGGCGTCGACGGCATTGGATTATGTGCTGAGCCTGCCGCAGGTGAACGCCAAGCAGGTGGCGGAGTATGGCTATTCCCGGGACGGGAAGCACGCGATGATCGCCGGGGCGCTGGACACGCGCTTTGCGGCGGTGGGCGCGGGCTCGCCAGGGGTGGGCGGGCTGCTGGCGTTTCGCGATGCGGGGGAGCGGAACCAGGCGGAGTCGATCCAGTCGAGCAGCTTGATGTTTCCGGA
>JBEHXY010000378.1:0-4251 GCA_048498455.1 Planctomycetota bacterium
GCCAGGGCATCGACCTCTCCACCGTCCCTGACGACCGAGTCCCCGAACTCCTCAAAACCCTCCTCACCTTCGTCACCCCCACACACCCCAGCGACTAAACACAAAACGCTCTCTGACAACCAAATACCCCACCCTGCGACCGCCCCCAGCGACACCTAGCGCGGCGGAAGTATCGGCCACGCTTCGCGCGCCTCGTGCGGCAGATTTTTTGGCGGCGCCAGCGGCGGAAATTCCGGCACAAAGCCATGCGTCCGCTGCGCCAACGCAATCGCATCGAACGGAGCCCGCACCTTCACGTCGTTGTCAAAATACAGGTACACCGAACGCGATGTCCGCTTCCGCGGCCGCTTCTCCGATGCATGCTTCGCTTCAGGAATCTCCGCCCCCGCTTGCCAGGCGCGAATGCGCGCCGCCCACGTCTCCAGCGCGCCGGGAGTGTACCCCGACGTGTAAAGCTGCTCGTCGCCATGCAGCCGTGCATAAACAAAATCCGCCGTGAGATCTTCAAGGAACGGCCATTTCCCTGCAGTGTCCGCCACCACCAGCGCAATGTTGTGCCGGCGAAGCAGCGCAATGAACTCCGGCGAATTGAACGACTCGTGACGGATTTCAATCGCATGACGCAGGGGACGATTGTCCTTGATCTTGAAAAACGTGCGCCCCTTCATGAACGCCGTGTGCTTTTTGGCCAGCGCCGCGGCCGACTTGCTGTCCCGCGGAAGCAGTGTGAAAAAGTGCTCCAGCCGGACCGGATCGAATTTGAAGATCGGCGGAAACTGCCACAGGAACGGGCCCAGCTTTTCTTCCAGCGCCAGCAAACCCTGCGCAAAGAAGTTGGCCAGCGGCTCCTCAGGCTCCTTCAGCTTCCGCATGTGCGTGAGGTACCGCCCCCCCTTGATCGAAAACAGGAAGTCGTCCGGTGTCTCGCTGTACCAGGATTTCCACGAGGAGGGCCGCTGCAGCGAGTAAAAAGAGCCGTTGATTTCGATGGAGTTGAGCTGCCGGGAGGCGTACGCGAGTTCGCGCTTCTGCGCCAGGTCTTCGGGATAAAACGTTCCGCGCCACGGTTTGTAGCGCCAGCCGGAAATGCCGATGCGGGGGGCGGGCATGGATCGCACCTGCGTATGGAATGCGGCGCTCCCTGCGCCTCAGCCTTTCTTCCTGCGGATTCTGGGCGCAACGTACTCCGCGGTGATGACCGAGTGCAGTCCCCCGCGCGGCGTCCATTCGGTGGTCAGCGTCATGGAACGCGGTTTCAGCAGCCGCACCATGTCGTTGAGCAGCTGGTTCGTGATGTCTTCGTAAAAGATGCCGCACTGGCGAAAAGACTGCAGGTACAGTTTGTAGGACTTGAGTTCGACGCACAGCTGGTCGGGAATGTACGAGAGTTTGACGGTGCCGAAATCCGGGTGGCCGGTCTTCGGGCACACCGACGTGAATTCCGGGGCGACGTGGAGAATCGTGTAGTCGCGCGCGGGATGGGGGTTGGGAAACGTCTCGAGCAGGGCAAGTTGTTCTTTGGTGGACATGGGTCGCTTTTCGAAAGTCAAGCCGACAACGAAGTCACAAAGCCACGAAGGCCGTCAAGGGCGGTCATTGTAGGAGCGGCGAACCGGAAAGTGGAGCGTCAGGTCCCCTTGGTGTTGCCCCAGAGGTGCACGTGCAGGCGCGGGGACAGCCGGTAGTTCTTCTGCAGGCAGAGCGGCGCCAGCTCCCGTGAACGCGCCGTGAGCGTTTCGGGATCGGTGGCCTCGGCCATCAACAGGACATCCGTCGGCGGGATCCGCTCTTCGGCAGGCAGCGACGCATTCAGCCGCGCCAGCAGCGCTTCGATTTCCGCGAGATCCGTCGGCGCGGAAAGCACGAATTTCCATTGCCGGTCCAGCACCACCCCCCCGCCGCCGCTGGCGAACTTGCGCAGGACGTCGATCTGGAGCCGCTGCTTTTCATGGAGCTGGGCGAAGCGGCCGTTGTCCCGCTGCCAGGGAGTCGAGTTGGCAAGCTTCGGCGAAATGCTGGCCAGGTCGATCGCCCCGCGCGGAAGATCATCGAGCCACAACGTGCCGGCGGTCTCGACCGTGATGTGCTGGTTCTCCGCTTTCAGCATCTCTATCAGCGGAACGAGCGGTTTGAACATCATCGGCTCGCCGCCCGTGAGCACCACGTGCCCGCCCCCATACTGGAGGACCCGGCCGACGATTTCCTCCACCGGCAAATCGGGCCCCTCGGGTTCCCACGAGGCATACGGCGTGTCGCACCACGTGCAGCGAAGATTGCAGCCGGAGGCCCGGACGAACACCGACGGAACCCCGGTGAGCTTTCCTTCGCCCTGCAGCGAGTAGAAGATTTCAGCGATGCGCATGGGACAGGATTGTAGCGGCATTGCGAGGGATTGGCGTATACTCCGCGGCTTTGTGCCCCGGTTGTAGCAGGAGTTTGAACATGGCAGGTAATGCGGTGATTGGGCAGTCGGGGGGACCGACGGCGGTGATCAATCAAAGCCTGGTGGGCGCGATCGAGGGGCTGATGGGAGCGCAGGCAGGCGGGAAGGTTGGGAAGATTCTCGGCGCCAAGCATGGGGTGCGCGGCATCATCCAGAACGAGTTCGTATCGCTTGATGGACTCAGCAAGGACCTGCTGGAACGGGTGGCGGAGACGCCCTCGTCGGCGCTGGGCTCGACCCGCGACAAACCGGATGAGGCGTACTGCGCGAAGATCTTTGAGTCGTTCAAAAAGAACGATGTCCAATACTTCTTCTACATCGGCGGCAATGATTCGGCCGACACCGCCCGGATCACGGCGGAGATGGCCAAGGCCGGCGGCGTGAACCTGCGCGTCTACCACATCCCCAAAACCATCGACAACGATCTGCGCACGACCGATCACTGCCCGGGCTATGGAAGCGCCGGGAAGTTCGTGGCGCTCGCCCACCAGGGCGACGATGCGGACAACCGGTCGCTTATGGGGATCAAGATCAACATCGTGATGGGGCGGGATGCCGGGTGGCTCACCGCGGCGTCCATGCTGGGGCGGCACGATGAGAGCGATGGGCCCCACCTGGTCTATGTGCCCGAGGTCGATTTCAATGAGGACAAGTTCATCGGCGATGTGGACCGGGTGTACACGAAGCTGGGACGCTGCGTGATCGCGGTTTCCGAAGGCGTGCGCTATGCCGCCGGCGACAAGAAGAGCCTCCTCGCGGAGAAAATCATGAGCGGGGGCGAGGTGGACGCGCACGGAAACCGGCAGCTCTCGGGGAGCGGGGCGCTGGGCGATTACCTGGCCGATCTCGTGAAGAGCAAGCTCGGCAAGATGGTGGGCGCGCGGAATCCCGGGGCCAAGCTTCGGGTGCGGGCCGACACCTTCGGTTATCTGCAGCGGAGCTTTCCCACCATCGTCTCCGCCAGCGATGCCTACGAGGCGCGGGAGTGCGGCCGTCGCGCGGTGCAGTATGCCATCGAAGGACCCGACGGCCTGACCAGCGGATCGGTGGCCATGAAGCGCGTCAGCGAGATGCCCTACCAGATCGAGTTCTTCCCGACAGCGCTCTCCAATGTCGCTCGCCAGACCAAGCCGCTGCCGGTGGAGTGGGTGGTCGAGGGGAATTCGATGGCGGAGCAGTATGTGCGTTACGCGCGGCCGCTGGTGGGAACACTGCCGAAGCCGGGCCGGCTGATTTGATCGGTGATTGCAGATGAAACGGAAAGCGAGGCGGTGATGGGCGTGGAGCGTCAGCAAGGCGGGCTGGGTCGTCGTGAATTCCTGGCGGGCGCAGGGGCGCTCGCGGCGGCGGCGGCGGCGGCGGCGCTGCCGCGGGCAGCGCGTGCGCAGGCGACGGCGCCCAGGCCCAGCGCTGGCCGGTACGACTTGCGCGAGTTCGTGAAGTGGATTCTCGAGGAGTTTGAGCCCTCGGTGAAGTTGCCTGGGCCGGCCGGAAATTACGTGCGGCAGCCGGGGCAGACGTCTATCGAGCTCTACGGGATTTCCGACATCGCCTGCATCCTGTACACGCTCGGGCTGCTGCGGCCGACGGCCAGGGAACGCGCGGAGTGGGCCGCGGGCTTCCAGACGTTCCAGGTGGAAGGAACGGGGATGCTGGTGGAGAAGGCGAATCCGACGCACACGCCGCTGCACAACACGGCGTTTGCCCTGGCGGCGATGGAACTGCTGGACCTGCGGCCGCAGAATCCGGTGACGATGGGGCCCGAGTACAAGGATCCGCGGGCGTTTCTGATGACGCTGGATTGGAAG
>JBEHXY010000379.1:0-4241 GCA_048498455.1 Planctomycetota bacterium
AACACCTGGAACGCCGGCGTCTCGAAGCCCGGTGAGGGCTCAAACGCGAACACGGCCAGCCGGTCGGTGGGGGGGTGATAAAACCGCGCCCCCAGTTTCCGTTGAAAACGCGACGCCATGTCGCTTTCGGTCATCCCGAGCCGGGCCAGAATAGGCATCGAGCCCGGCAGCAGGCTCTCGCCGATGTGGTGACGCGGGTGGCGATCACCTTCGACCAGCGCCACCTCCAGACCCGCCTGCGCAAGAAAGGCCGCCGAAGCGCTCCCCGCAGGACCGCCCCCCATCACAATCACGTCGTACTGGCTCTTCATTCCTCAACTCTAACCGAGCCGTTGCGCCGATCAACCATCTCTCGCCCGCGCTGCTGAAGCGCATCCTCCGCGCCGCGCCAGCCGTGCCCGCAACCACCACCACCGCGCCATCTTGGCCTCCCTCCGGAACCTGCAGGGCAGTTTTGCCTTGCCAGCGCGGCGCTCCGCGCGAACAATGGCGCACCGCGGGAGTTGGAGGCCGTCGATGCGACCCATGCGGGCAGAATTATTCCTCCTGGTGATGGCAGGTGGGGTGGTTGCACGCGCCGCCACCACCCCCTCGGTCGCGCCCCTGGCACGCCTTGAGCAGGAGTCCACCCTCATCGTCGTCGGTAAAATCACGACTTTTTTATCCGCCGCCGTCGCCACACGTCCCACCGACCCGCTGGTGATTCGCGATCCGCAAACCCTCTCCGACACGCTCGAATTTCAACCCGCCGGCACCTACCACATCGCGGTCGTCCGGGTGCTCAAGGGCGAGTGCGGGAACGAAGTGGTCGCCCGCCTGGCCCCACTCTCCGCGGTTTATTACGGCCGCGAGGAAATCAAGCTCGACGTCGGTTCGCCCGTGCTCCTGTTCCTGAGAAAAGACAAGGGCGGTTACGCCGGCATCAACGCCTATCGCCCGCTGATCCCCCTCGCCGCCGCGGCCCTCAACGCACCGCCGGCTGGCCGCAAGAACGACATGGTCGAGGCGCTGGTCACCTCGCTCGACGATGCGTCCGTGCGCCGCATCGTGCTCGGGGCGCTTTCAGACACCGTCGACCAGCGCGTCGTGGCCGCCGTCCGTCCCTATGCAGACGACAAGGATTTGCGCACCCAGGAACTCGCCATCGAAGTGCTGGCCGCCAACCAGGACGTCACCGCCATTCCCAAGTTGGCCGCCCTTCTCATGGCCAACAACGACAGCGGTCCCTCCACGGCCTTCCGCCGGTACACGACCCCCGCGGCGGTGCCCTTCTTGAACAAGGTCATCGTCGAGGGCACCAACGACGCCCGCGTGAATGCCGCCGCGGCCCTGCGGCGCCTCGCCGATGCCTCCAGCATCCCCTTCCTGGTCGCTGCCCTCGATCACGATGACACCCAGCACCAGGTCACGACCGATGCCTATTTCACGCTCCACCGGCTGGTCCCCGAACTCGGGATCGCCGATGCCGCGGCGATCGACAGCTATCGAGCCACCGAGATTGGGATGATCAAGGCCTGGTGGGCCAAAAAGCAGGCCGCTGCCCCCGCGACAGCCACAGCCCCGAGCCGGTAGGGGCGGCCGTGGCGCGCAACGTGGCCCCGCCGCACGCAAATGGGTTTTTGGGGTGCGGATTTGGTAGGATGGTGGGGCTATGAAGAAGATTTATCTTGAGACCTTTGGCTGCCAGATGAACGTGCTGGATTCGGAGCTGGTCGCGAACCAGCTGCGGATGCTCGGCTACGGGTTTACCCCCGCCCTCGAAGATGCCGACGTCGTTCTTTACAACACCTGCAGCGTGCGCGAACGCAGCGAGCAGAAAGTCTGGTCGCGCCTCGGACGCCTGAAGGAACGCAAGGCGGCCGAGCCCTCGCTGGTCGTCGGCGTCATCGGCTGCATGGCCGAACGGGACGGCGTCGGTCTCATGAAACGCATGCCGCACGTCGATCTCATGTGCGGCCCGTCAGAATTGGATCAATTGCCCGCTCTCCTCGACAACGTCCTGAAAACCGGCAAACAGCAGCACGCACTCGCCGGAAACACCGCGCGGCGAACCAAAACCCTCGAGCACGCTGAGGAGGATGGCCTCGAGCTGCTGGACCTGTCGCGCTCCTTTTCCCCGGTGGGGGGGCCCGGCGGCGCCAACGAAGGCGTGCGCCGCACCCAGGCCTATGTGCGCATCGTGCGCGGGTGCAACAAATTCTGCACCTACTGCGTCGTGCCCTACACCCGCGGGCCGGAAGTGTCGCGCACCCCCGCCGCCATCCTCGAAGAGTGTCGCAAACTCAGCGACGCCGGAGCCCTCGAGATCACGCTCCTCGGCCAGACTGTCAATCATTACGTCCATGAAGAGACCGGGCCATCCATCTCGACGGCGGCGGGTCCCGTGAAAAAGCGGACCACCTTCGCCGAGCTGCTGGCCCTCCTGCACGACAAGCTGCCGAACCTGCCCCGGCTGCGGTTCATCACCAGCTTCCCCGCCGATTTCGGCGATGACATACTCGACGTCATGGCCGCCTCTCCCCGCATTTGCAAATACCTGCACATCCCCGCCCAGTCCGGTTCCGACCGCCTGCTCAAGCTGATGAACCGCGGCTACACGGCAGAAGGCTATCTGTCCCTCATTGAGCGGGCCCGTCGCATCGTCCCGGAAATTCAACTCGCCGGCGACTTCATCGTCGGCTTTCCCACCGAGACCGACGATGATTACGCCAAAACCAGAGAACTCGTCGAAAAGGTCCGCTACAAAAACTGCTTCATCTTCAAGTATTCCCCCCGCCCGGGAACCATCGCCATCAAGCGCCACGCCGACGATGTGCCCGATGAAGTGAAGCGTTTTCGCAACAACGATTTGCTGCGCGTCCAGAACCGCATCTCCAGCGAGCTCAATTCCCAACTCGTCGGCCAGACCGTCACCCTCCTGTGCGAAGGACCCTCGGGGTGGAACGCCGGCGATGGCGAATCGGTCGTCGCCGCCGCCGCCGCGCCGGTCGTCGAACTCGGCCCCCGGCTCGCCAGTGCCCTCAAAGTCCTGCCTGAAACCAAGGGCCCGCGGCTGGACCGCCAAGGCAATCCTTACCGGGCCGTCGCTGCGGTGGACAGCCCCGTCGGGTGGGTGCAGATGGCCGGCCGCACCACCCACGACCAGCTCGTCGTCTTTCCGGGGCGCGCGGAGCTCGCTGGGCGGCTGGTGGATGTAAAAATTCGCGAAGCGCACGGGATGACCATTTTCGGCGAGGTGGCTGGCTCCCCCGGCCCCGGTTCCAGCTTACCTATCTTCTCGGAACTGCCGCATTTGCAACGGGTTTAGCGCCCGGTCTGCGAATCTTTTCGCCGGCTGTAACTGGGGGTCCTGAGCTGCGTGGGGGCGGTCACGTCCGGTTAAGTAAGCTCCCCAACGAGTCGAAACTATCGGTAGTAACCACTGGACATCCCTCCAGGGTTTTTCTTGAACTGCGTATGGGAGACCGGTACACTGCCTGCGGAGAGAAAATAGCCCCTCCGGCTTGCAGCAGTACCTTTATCACCATTTCGCGTTCTACCGTCGGCTTTTGCACGGGTTGGATCCCTATGCCGGTTGAGTCTGGCCTGCAATTATATCTCAACCAGATTAACACCGCGCCGCTGCTCACAGCGGAACGCGAGAAGGATCTGGCCCGGCGGATTATCCGCGAAAATGACCCCGCCGCCCGCGAGGAAATGGTCCGCTCCAACCTCCGCCTCGTCGTCAATATCGCCAAAAACTACGGCAATCGCGGCCTCGCCCTCCAGGACCTCATCGAAGAGGGAAACATCGGCCTGCTCAAGGCGGTCGAAGGCTTCAACCCCGAAATGAACATCCGCTTCTCCACCTACGCCTCTTGGTGGATCAAGCAGGCCATCAAGCGGGCACTCATCAACTCCGTCCAGCCCATTCACATCCCCGCCTACATGGTCGAAATGATCGCACGCTGGAAGCAGGCCGTCGGCGAACTCGAAGACAAATTGGGCCGCATGCCCAACATCGAGGAACTCGCCCGGGCCATGGACATGACTCCCAAGAAAGTCCGCATCATCCAGCGGGCCGTCCGTGCCTTCCACTCCCCCACGCAGGCCCACATCACCGAGGAAGACGGCCTCGCGCTCCACGAACTCCTACACGACGAAAAAACCCAGACCCCCGACGACATCGTCCTCGGCCGTGACGAAGTCAAAACGATCTACATGCTCCTGACCAAGATCGACCGCCGCGAAGCCGAGATCCT
>JBEHXY010000380.1:0-4211 GCA_048498455.1 Planctomycetota bacterium
GTGAAGACGGGACGCGTCTGGAAATCGCTTTCGCTGTAAAGGCGCACGCACACGCCCGGGCCGACGCGGCCGCAACGGCCGGCGCGCTGGTTGGCGCTGGCCTGCGAGACCGGCTCGATCGGCAGGCGCTGCACCTTGGAGCGCGGGGCGTAGCGCGAGATGCGGGCCAGGCCGCTGTCCACGACGTAGCGAATGCCCGGAACGGTGAGCGAGGTTTCGGCGACGTTGGTCGCCAGCACGATGCGCCGCTTCTTGCCGGTGGCGAAGACGCGCTGCTGCTCCTGCGTGCTCAAGCGCGCATAGAGCGGGACAATTTCGACGCGGCCACCCATGGCGTCGTCGATCGCCTTGCCGGCCCCCCGGATTTCGCGCTCGCCGGAGAGGAACACCAGCACATCGCCCGCGCCTTCCGCGGCACATTCCTCCACGCCGCGCACGACCGCGGCGAGCATGTCGGGCTCCTCCTCATCCACTTCCTCGACGACGCGCTCGCCATCCTCCAGCTCGTCGACGATGCGCGCGGGCAGCGGATCGCGGTAACGCACCTCCACCGGGTAGGTGCGGCCGCTGACCATCACGATCGGGCAATCGTTGAAGTGCTTGGAGAAGCTGCCGGGATCGATGGTGGCGGAGGTGATGATGATTTTGAGGTCGGGGCGTTTGGGCAGGAGCTGCTTGAGGTAGCCCAGGAGGAAGTCGATGTTGAGCGAGCGCTCGTGGGCTTCGTCGATGATGATCGTGTCGTAGCCGTTGAGGAAGCGGTCGTTCTGCGTCTCGGCCAGCAGGATGCCGTCGGTCATCAGCTTGATGTAGGTTCTTTCGGAAACGTTGTCGGAGAAGCGGATTTTGTAGGCCACGGCCTCGCCGATGTTCGTGCCGAGTTCCTCGGCGATGCGCGCGGCGACGCTGCGGGCGGCGATCCGCCGCGGCTGGGTGTGGCCGATCATGCCGGCGACGCCGCGGCCCATTTCCAGCAGGATTTTCGGGAGCTGCGTGGTCTTGCCGCTGCCGGTCTCGCCGCAGACGACCACCACCTGGTGCTGTTCGATCGCGGCGCGGATTTCGTCACGCCGGCCGCTGACGGGCAGTTCTTCGGGATAGCGGATGGCGGGCCGTTCGCGCTCGCGGCGTTCGCGCGCGGCGACCGAGGCCTCGATCTGCCGCCGCAACCCGTCGAGCGCCGGCCCGCCGCCCCTGGCGCGCAGCGCGTCCCACCGCCGGCGAAAGTTCCAGCGGTCGCGCAGCATCGTTCGGTCGATGAGTGGTGAAAGATCGTTTTCCATCGCCGGGGATTCTAGTCCTCAGCCGGAGCGATGGCTAAAGGGAGATTACTTCGTCCAATCCTCGGTGCGAAGGCCTTCGATATCGGCAAAGTCCGAAAGATTGCGCGAGGAGGGCATTGCGCGTGACCGCGATCGCGGCGATTCGCAAATCCATGGTGCCGATGCGGCGGTGATCCTTTCGCAGCTCTTCGAATTTGTCTGCCGCTCGCACATCGAAGGGAGTGAGCCGCACTTCGCGGTAGTCCTCAGCGTGTTTTGCAAGGAGCCGGTATCCATTGATTTGAGCGGCTTTGGTCCTCGCTGCGGCGATATAGGCGAGCCAGCCGCGACAGTGTTCTTGATACGTCACAACCGTTGTCCCCAGCCACTCCTCAACAGGCACCTCCGCGATACGCGCCCGCACACGCAAAGCGGCAGGCGACTCTTGCTTGTGAACGAGCGTGAGCGTGTCGGTATCAAGGATAATCATTTGTTCGAAGCTGGGCGTTGCTTACGCGACTTGGGCCGCGGACGTTTGTCCTGGAGACGACCCAGGCGCAGCGCTTCCGTGTAGGCTGCCTGGTCTTCTGGCGCGGAAAAGCTGCCAGCAATTCGTTCAACCCACGCATGAGGCCCGCCTGCCGACTGTTTGATCCGTGCACGCAGCTCCGCGAGTTCCTTTTCCACGGCTGTCAGGCGCTTTTCGATTTCTGCGGTGGTCATGGCATCTCCTTATATAGCCATTATAGCGATGGAACGCCCGCATGTTTCTTGTTGGACAGCCCGCCGGACGTGACGGAAAATCCCCGGTGTTCACCGATACGTGTTGCAAGGGCTGCCGGTTATGGCTGCTTCGTCGGAAAATATTCCTGCGCTGGTCGAGGCGCTGTACCGTTCCGAATCGCGGCGCGTGTTTGCGACGCTGGTGCGGGTGCTCGGGGATTTCGATCGGGCCGAGGAGGCGACGCAGCAGGCGTTTGCGGCGGCGGTGGAGCAGTGGCCGGAGGCGGGGGTGCCGGCGAATCCGGTGGCGTGGCTGGTGAGCGCCGGGAGGTTCGATGCGATCGATGCGGTGCGGCGGCGAAAACGGCTCGAGGACTTCGGGCCGGAGCTTGCAGCGCGGCGCGAGGAGCAGGCGGCGGAGCAAATCGATCCTGAACACATTGAGGATGACCGGCTGCGGCTGATGTTCACCTGCTGTCACCCGGCGCTGGCGCCGGAGCTGCAGGTGGCCCTCACGCTGCGCGAGGTGTGCGATCTGACCACCGAGGAAATCGCCGCCGCGTTCCTGGTGACGCCCACGGCGATCGCGCAGCGGCTGGTGCGCGGCAAGCAGAAGATTCGCGTGGCGGGCATTCCCTACGTGGTGCCGACGCGGGGCGAGCTGCCCGAGCGGCTGGAGTCGGTGCTTTCGGTGATTTACCTGGTGTTCACGGAGGGGTATGCGGCGAGCTCGGGAGAGTCGCTCACGCGGGCGGACCTGTCGGCGGAGGCGATCCGCCTGGCGCGGCTGCTGG
This sequence comes from Planctomycetota bacterium, assembly GCA_048498455.1. Taxonomy (GTDB): domain Bacteria; phylum Planctomycetota; class Phycisphaerae; order WQYP01; family WQYP01; genus CALCHA01. The sequence goes on from JBEHXY010000380.1 coordinate 2,780, forward strand.
CCGAGCTGCTGCCGGACCCGGAGGTCCTGGGGCTGCTGGCGCTGCTGCTGCTGCAGGATTCGCGGCGGGCCGCGCGCACCAACCGCGCGGGAGACATCGTGCTGCTGGAAGAGCAGGACCGGTCGCTCTGGAACCGGGCGCAGATTGCCGAGGCGGCGGTGCTGGTGGAGCGGGTGATTCGGGGCGAGGAGGTGGGGGCCTACACGCTGCAGGCGGCGATCGCGCTGGCACATGCGCAGGCAAAGCGGGCGGCGGAGACGGACTGGGCGGGGATCGTGGCGCTTTATGACCTGCTGTTGCGCGCGGCGCCCTCACCGGTGGTGGAATTGAACCGGGCGGTGGCGCTGGCGATGGGTTACGGGCCGGAAGGGGGGCTGGAACTCATTGAGCCGCTGACGACGGGGCCGCTCAAGGACTTCCACCTGGCGCATGCGGCGCGGGCGGATTTGTACCGGCGGCTGGGGCGGAGGGAAGAGGCGCGGGGTTCCTATAACCGTGCCCTTTCGCTGGCCAAACAGGGGGCCGAACGCCGATTTCTGCAGCGGCGGCTCGACGAACTGGGCTGAGCGAAAGATTTTTGGGATTTCCCAACTTTGGTGTCGATTTCGGTTTTCGCCAAACGACTATTGGCGAGAACCCCAGCGGTGTTTGCTGAAAAGGAGCGGGCGATGAAGTACATGTTGCTGATTTACATTGACGAGAAGGCGTGGCAGCCGGGGGAGCAGCAGGCGTGCTATCACGAATCGACGGAGCTGACGCACGATCTGCATCGGCAGAAGAAATACCTCGGGGCGTCGCCGCTGCATCCGGTGGCCACCGCGACGACGGTGCGGGTGCGTGACGGCCGACGGCTGATTTCCGATGGCCCCTATGCCGAAACGCGCGAGCAGCTTGGCGGGTATTACCTGATTGATGCGGCGGACCTGGACGAGGCGATCGCGATTGCGGCGCGGGTGCCCGGGGCGCGCAAGGGGTGCGTCGAGGTGCGGCCGGTGATGGAACTGCCAAACCTGCCGGCGAATTGAAACGTGAGCGGAACAGACGAACGGACTTTTGCAAACAAGGAGATTCCCATGCATGCGAGTTACGAGACGGCGGTGGTGCAATCGAAGGCAAAAACGTGGACGGGGCGGGTGTTGTCGGCATTGCCGGCGTTGTTCCTGCTGATGGACGGCGTGATGAAGTTGCCCAAGCCCTCGTTCGTGGTGAAGGCGACGACGGAGCTGGGGTATTCGGAGAACGTGATCGTGCCGCTGGGGGTGGTGCTGCTGACGTGCACGGTGCTGTATTTGATTCCGCGGACGGCGATTGTGGGGGCGATTTTGCTGACGGGGTACCTGGGCGGCGCGGTGGCGACGCATGTGCGGGCGGGGCAGGGGCCGTTTGAGATGTTGTTCCCGGTGTTTTTCGGCGCGATGCTGTGGCTGGGGCT
>JBEHXY010000381.1:0-4173 GCA_048498455.1 Planctomycetota bacterium
CCCGCCGTCCCGGCCACCACGCCCTCACCCGCCGGCCGGCCGCTGGTGTTCGCCTCGCCCTTCGGCGAGATCCGGTACACCACGTTGCTGTCCAGATCCGCCACCGCCATCGACCCATCCTTGCCCACCCACACGCTGATCGGCGCGGCGATCCCCGCGGTTCCCTCGGCCGTGGTCACCTCCCCCGCCGCCGTGATCTTGAAAATTTTCTCCGCCCCCACATCCACCACGTACAACGTCCCCTTCCCATCCACCGCCACCGACCGCGGATTCCCCAACTCCACCGCCACCACCTTCCGCTGCCCCGCCTGCGTTCCCGCGGCTTGCGTCCCCGCGCCCTGCGCCTGTGCCTCTGCCATCTGCCCCATCGCCCGCAAGTCGTTGCCAATCCCCTGTCCCCAGGCCGCGACGCCCACGCCACCGGCCGCCACCACCAGCACCGCCACGCCGCTCATGCGCTTCGCCGTCATCAGTCGTCCTCGTTCAATAAAACAGGTCCCATGGGATCGGGGCAGAAATGACGTTCCCTGGCCGCTTTCACGGAAGCGTAACCCTGCCCACCCCCGCCGGCAATGCCCTCCTTTTTCCCGCGATCCACCGCCCCCGGCAAGCGGTTCGCAATCAGCGGCCCGTTCAATCGTTAACCCACGAAACACCCTCACCGGAGAACGCCCATGAAGCTCGCCCGCACCGCCGCTGCCGCCCTCCTCCTGGCCACCGCCGCCCTTGCCAGTGCCGCCGCGCCGGCCACGCCCCCCGCCGACGCCTCCACCAAGCCCACCATCTTCGTCTGCGGCGACTCCACCTCGAAATACTCCGGCTCCGAAACCATCGACGCCGACATGCAAGGCTGGGGCACTCCCCTCGCCCTCTTCTTCGACCCCGCGAAAGTCCAGATCAAAAACGTCGGCCACGCCGGCACCTCCTCCCTCACCTACTACAACGGCGACTGGCCCAACGTCATCAAACAGGTCAAGGCCGGCGACTTCGTCCTCATCGTCTTCGGCATCAACGACGGCGGCCTCGCCACCCCCAACGGCACCGGCGATGAAACCAAGGACATCACCGTCCGCGGCAAAACCACCCCCGGCGCCCACACCTACGGCTGGTACATGTCCAAAATGGCCACCGATGCCATCGAAAAAGGCGCCCACCCCGTCTTCCTCACCATCACCACCCGAAACATCTGGACCAACCCCAAGGCCACCTTCAAGGACGCCACGCCCACCGGCGAACTCCCCGCCGATTACGACCCCAAACAGGACAAAATCGAGCGCGGCTCCGGCGATGGTCGCTACGGCAACTGGACCAAGGAAGTCGGCGCCAAGCTCCACGTCCCGGTCTTCGATCTCACCAACTACTGCGCCGACGTCTACGAAAAAATGGGCCGCGAAGAAGTCAACAAACTCTACAAGGACCACAACCACACCCACGCCGCCGGCGCCAAGATCGTCGCCCAATCCATCGTCTCCGGCCTCAAAGCCCTGAAAAACTCCCCTTCACCCCGCTCCTCTCCGACGCCGGCAAAGCCCTCCCCGCCGCCGACGCCAAATTCGTCAACGACAACCCCGCCGACGCCCCGGCCGCCAGATAAAGCCGTCCATCCCTGCATTCGCGCGTGCCCCGACAAACCGCGCGAAATTCTTCCCGCGCCGCGCGTCTCTCCTTGGACACCCCCACTGGAGAGACCCATGCCTCCCTCACGCGCCCTGCTCGCACTCATCCTCGTCGTCACTGGTGCCGGCGCCGCCCTCGCCGCCAACCCCGCCCCCGTTCCCGTCAACCCCGGCGTCACCACCCAGCCCGACGAATCCGCCACCACCCGCCCCCTCCTCCAGGTCACCGCCGCCGAACTCCCCTCCGCCGACCTTCTCAAAACCACCCTCGCCGCCCTCACCGACGCCCGCAGCAAGCTCAAGCTCCTCCACCTCACCGGCCGCTTCACCTACGAAGAGTTCGACGCGGCCGCCGCCCGCTGGAACGACACTGGCAGCATTGAAGGCGAAGTCTTCGCCGAACTCGCCCCACCCGCACGCGTCCGCCTCGACATCACCCTCGAGCACACCCGCTGGACCAACGGGCCGCGCCCCTTCTTCGACGAAGCCTACGTCGAAGTCTTCGACGGCAAGGAAACCCACCACTGGCAGCACGTCGGCAAAGGCCGCCCCGACGAAGGCCATGTCAACAGCTCCCGCGCCCTCAGCGCCGAAAACCTCCTCGGCACCGATTTCACCGCCCCCTTCATGACCGTCGGCGTCAGCACCAACGGGGTGCCTGTCACGCACAACCTCGCCGCCGCCATCACCTCCGCCACCGCCAGCGCCCGCCGCGTCACCCTCAACGATACCCAGCCCGCCATTGAACTCACCTTCACCCACAACCACGCCGGCGACACCCTCCACGAAACCTGGTACCTCGACCCCGATCACGCCTGCGCCCTCCTCGCCGCCCGCCGCACCGTTCCCACCATGAGCGCCTCCAGCGACATCTTCGTCCACGCCCTCCTCCAGGCCGCACCCGGCATCTACTACCCCCAGCACGCCACCCGCCTCGTCGCCATCCCCGCACAGCACCTCCTCCGCCGCACCACCTTCACCGCCGCCGCCATCACCGCGAATGAAGACCCGCCCCCCGACCTCTTCACCCTCGAGTTCCCCCCCGGCATGAACGTCGTGCACGAGCCTCCCCCAAAATAAGCCTATCTGCGATATCCTGCGCTGGGTATCTTCCAACCAGTGACCGATCCCGATCCGCCAGGAGCCGCTCATGCCCAACAAACCCCGCCTCCCCCTGCTGGCCCTTTTCCTCATCGCCGCCGGCGCCTCCCTCGCTCTCGCCGCGCCGGAAACCGCCCCCACCCCCATTCCCGTCAACCCCGGCGTTACCACCCAGCCCGATGAATCCGCCACCACGCGGCCCTTGCTCTTCGTCACCGATGCCCAGGTCCCCTCCGACATCCTGCTCAAGGACACCCTCGCCACCCTTGCCGCCAACCACGAGAAGCTCAAACTCCTCCACGTCGTCGCCACCAACGTCACCGAAATGATCGACGAGAAAACCCACAAGTGGACCCTCTGGTTCAGCTCCGACGGCGAAGCGTGGGTCGAAGCGGGCCCCGACCACCGCGCCCGCTATGACATGAAACTGCAGCGCGACCACTGGGACGGCGGCCTGGCGCCAACCGTCGATACCTCCTACCTTTCCAGCTGGGATGGCCACGAATTCCGCCGCTGGGAACACCGCGACCATCCCGTGACCGCCGACGAGCGCGCCCCCGCGGAAATTGCCGACCACTCCCTCATCCGCAACGAATGGGAAGTCACCGGCATGAGCATCCTCAACATGATGCGCGCCCGCGAGACCGATGCGAACAACCAGATCGCCTTTGATGGCTACGAGTTCGATCCCCAGCTTCTTGCCAATGCCGCGCTCGTCGCCCGGCGGGTCACCCTCAACGCACACCAGCCGGCGGTCGAGCTGCACATCCTGCGGTTCGACGCCCGCGCCGGCATCCGGGACAAGACCTACTACCTCGACCCCGCCCACAACGACGCCCTGCTGGGCTTCACGTGGCGTGAAGATTTCAGCCTGCAACTCGTCGTGCACCAACTCACCGAAGCCGCCCCCGGCCTGTACCTGCCCCTCTCCGCCACCCGCCTCTGCACCTGGCCCCTCCCCGGCGAGCGCGTCTCCTTCCGCGCCACAAAAATCGTCGCCAACGAAACAGCGCCTCCCAATCTCTTTACCCTCGAATTCCCGGCCGGCGCCCCGGTGTACACCCACCCGCCGGCGCCGCACAAAACGCTCCGTTGAACGCCGCCCCGCCACCACCCGCTTCGCACTCGGCCCCCGAAACGCCCGCACCTTGCCCCCGCCCCGCCACAGGGCATAATGATGCTCCGCGTGTCCGATCTGCACTCCGACTTCATCGCAGGAGTCTCCGATGCTCAGAAAAGCCCACCTCCCGCTGCTGGCTCTCTTCGCCGTCGCCGCGCCGCTGCTTGGGCAAACGCCCGCCGTCTCCCCGGCGCAGGCCGCCATCGACCAGGGCATCGCCGCCGAGCGGATCAAGGACTATGCCACCGCCATGAAGGCCTACCACGTCGCCGCCGACACCGGCGATGTCGCCGCCATGTACAACATCGCCTTGCTCTACAAATATGCCCGCGGCGT
>JBEHXY010000382.1:0-4171 GCA_048498455.1 Planctomycetota bacterium
GACGCATGGAAAGCTACTCCTTGAAGTAGGGAAGGGATCAGGCCGCGCCGTGCGGGAGCGTTCCGCTGGTCATGGCATGGCGGAGAGTGTGCGGCGTGAGCAATTACTTTTGATAGGGAAGTGGTTATTTCGGCGCGCGGAGTTTGTGCGGAAAGTGATCATTCCGTGTGAACATGCTGCCGCGCCTTTATGCCTTCGTGTTTAGATTCGAGCATTGGATGAACCTTTACATTGTCTTTTCGAGATGCACAGGTTGCGCCGCTATGACATGGCCCGTTGACGTTTCAATGTACGGGAGTGGCAGCATGAAGAGAAATTGTATTCTGGCGGTGGTGGTCCTGGCGGCAGTGTCCGGGCAGGCCTTCGCGGCGGGAAATGCGTATCAGCAGACGAACCTGGTGGCGAACAGCGCGGTGTATCAGCCGCAAATCGTGGATACCTCCATGCTCGACGCCTGGGGGATTGCGCTGCGGCCGCCGGGAGCCGGCGGGCATATCTGGATTTCCAACGCGTTCACCGGGACGAGTTCGGAGTACATCGGGGATGTCAACGGGCAGCCGCTGCACCAGGACGGGCTGACCATTGTCCCGGTGGACACGGCGGGATTTGCCGACCGGGGCGTGGCGTTTGTCACGGGGCAGGCATACAACGCGGCAAGCGACGGACCCGCCCAGCCGGTGGAATTCGCAGTGTCCGGGCCGGCGCACAACCTTTCGACGACGCCGGCGACGGACCTGGGCACGGTGAGCGGGTCGGCGAAGTTTATCTTTGTCACCGAAGACGGGACCATCAACGCGTGGCGGGCGAACACCGTGCAGGCAATGGACCGGGCGCCGGTGGTGATCGATTATTCCAAGACCGGCGCGTTTCCAGCTTATGACCTGGCGAACCCGGTGTTTACGGGAGTGGCGATCACCACGCGCACCGCCACGCTCAATGGCCAGAACCAGCTCGTCGCCAACAACCTGCTGTATGCGGCGGACTTTCGCAACAACCACATCCAGGTCTTCAACAATCAGTGGCAGGACATCACCCCCTCGTTCATCTTTCAAACGCCCGCGGACATTCTTGCCGCGGGCAACGATCCCCACCTGCACCTGCACGCCTACAACATCCAGGATCTCAACGGGCATCTGTACGTGACCTATGCGTCGTTCGATCCCAACGGCGATGAGGGGTTTGAAAATGCGACGGGGCCGGGACTCGGGAAGCTGGTGGAATACAACGAGGATGGGACGCTGGTGCGGGAATTCCATGATGCGGGCATGCTCGATTCGCCGTGGGGCGTGGCCCTGGCGCCCGCGACGTTCGGCGCGTTTGGCGGGGATTTGCTGGTGGCCAATTTTGGCGATGGAACGATCGCGGCGTTCGATCCGCTGACCGGCAATTTCATCGACGATCTGCGGGACAGCGCGGGGGACGTGGTGAACATCGATGGCATCTGGGGACTGACGTTTGGCAACGGGGTGAGCCTCGGCGACGCCAACGCCTTGTATTTCACGGCCGGTCCCAATGGGGAACAGGATGGCCTGTTCGGCCGGCTGACCGCAACACCGGAACCGGCGGCGGCGCTCGTAATGCTGCCGGCGTTGGGATTGTTGCTGCGGCGACGGCAGGTCAGCGGGCGATGATGCGGGTAGAATGCGAGCGATTGTTTTGTTTTTGCGAGCATCGCTCATGACACGAGTTGCACAGTGGCCGGCGGATTGGGACGCGGAGATTCCGCAGCGGGTGAAAGGGCTGATTTTCGATTGCGACGGGACCGTGGTGGACACGATGCCGGTGCATTTTCTGGCGTGGAACAAGGCGCTCGAGGCGGTGAAGATCCATCTGCCGGAGGAGCGCTTTTACGCCTTTGCCGGAATGCCGACCGTGACGATCATCGAGCTTCTGGCGAAGGAGCAGGGGATTGCGTGCGATCCCGAGGCGGTGGCCAGGGAGAAGGAGCGGATCTACGTGGAGAGCCTCGAGACGCTCGAGCCGATTCACAGCGTGGTCGCGATTGCCCGGCGCGAGAAGGGAAAGCGGAAGCTCGCGGTGGCCAGCGGCGGGTGGAAGCGGGTGGTCAAGCAAAGTCTGACGGTCGTGGGCGTGGAGGATCTGTTCGATGCCATCGTGGGGGCCGACGACGTGGTCCACGGCAAGCCGGCGCCGGATGTGTTTTTGAAGGCGGCGGAAATGATCGGCGTGAAGCCGGAGGCTTGCGTGGTGTATGAGGATGGGGAGCTGGGAATCGAGGCGGCACGCCGCGCAGGCATGGAGGTGATCGACGTGCGGCCCTGGTATCTGCCGCGAAAATAGGTTCAAGGCATCAACCCGAAGTCGGTTCGTAGCCCAGGGGAATGAGGAGGGGGTCGAGATGGGTGCGGACGGCGGCGCGCAGGGATTTGGGAAGGTCGGTTTGCCAGCGGTTGACCGACGCCTGCGGGGAGGCGGTGGTGCCGTGAAGATCAAGGACCGCGCTGTCCGGGTGGGCGAGGAGGTTGTCGATGGTGGCGTCGCAGGCGTCCAGCGACAGCGCGGTGAGGAGCGTACGAAGCGTTTCGCGCGGCTTGCGGATGAGCTCTTCGTACCGCAGGACGGTGACCGGGCGTGAGGGGGTGTCCAGGGTGTAGCGCAGGAGGGAGAGGGGCCCGGCGTACCAGCGGATGTAGTCCTCATCGGATCCCACGGCTTCCCGGCCAAAGGAGGCGTAGCCGCGCTTTTTGTTGAAGGCCAGGACCGAGCACAGGGTGTCGCGCGGATCGCGCAGGAGGACGATTTCGCGGGCGTTGGGGCAGAGGTTGCGGAGGGTGATGCGGGCGAGGCGGGGATCGAATTTTTCGATGAAGAAGGGCGGGACGGGGCGCTTGAGGGTCGCGGCGAGGTGGTGGTAGAAGGCGTCGATGCGCCGCAGGCAGAAGTCGGCGGTGGCGATGACGGTGTCGTGCTCCACGAAACGGGCCACGGCAGGATCCGGCAGGACGGCGTTGGAGGGAAGGGGTCCGGAGACCCACCAGAGCTCGTTGCCGAGCTCCTGGGGAATCAGGGATTGGCGATGGCTGCGCGGGTGCGAGAGCGCGGCGAAGACGTGGGCCCAGTAACTGGCGATGCGCGAATCGAAGCGATGGGGGTCGTGGGCGATGATCGCGGGATGCCGCGCCAGCAGGCCCATCACCCAGGTGGAGCCGCTGCGGCCGAGGGAGGTCAGCATGAGCGGCGCGATGGCCAGCGGGGCGACGGGAAGCGGAGCGATGCGGAGCGTGACGCGGTAGAGCGTTTTGGGCTCACCTTCGGCGGGAAAGGCAATGAGCTGGTAGGTGGTGAGCGGCGGGCCGACGCAGGTGAAAGGGAAGGAGAAGCCGCAGGTGAGGGGCGCGTTGCGCCGTTTGGCGACGACATCGGGGCGGGGAATGTCGACCGGGGCGCGGTGGAGCTCGATGCCCTGCATGTCGTAAAGGCCGATGGAGGTGTAGGGCTTGGACCCCATCGCCCAGCCGGTGAACTGCAGGGTGAGCGAATCATGGGAGGAATGGAGGGCGGGCGAATCGAGGTTGCGGTTGCGGACGAAAAAATTGAGCGTGCTGACGCGCTCGATGGCTTCGACATGGACGGCGGGAGGAGCGGATGGGGCGAGGTCGGGCATGCGTTTCCAGTGAGGGTGCGGGGCGGAATGTCCAACGGAATGTACAAGGGTTGCGCGGAGGGTACAACGTCCGCCGGACGATAGAAAAAGACGAAGGACCGATCAGCTGGAAGGCGGCTCGAGACGGGCCTTGTTGATTTCCCGCTGCCCGACCCGCGGTTCGGTGCCGTTGAGCAGCCGGCGGATGTTGCTGCGGTGGCGGAAGATGATCAGCAGGGTGAAGAGTGCGGCCACCATGGCCAGGGGAGTCAGTTCATACGAGGGAAGGAACGTGAGCTTGAGCTTGGGGTTCGAACCAAGCACGAGCACGGCGGCGAAAAAAGCGGCGGCCCCGGTCATGGAGGCCAGCGAGATGAAGCGGTACACCATCAGCGTGAACACAAAGGCCAGGATCGCCACCACGCCCGAAAGCGTGTAAAGCGGCCAGAAACCCAGCACGGCGCCAAAGGAGGTGGCCACGCCTTTGCCGCCCTTGAACTTGAGGAAGATCGGAAAGTTGTGGCCAAGGACGGCGGCGATGGCGGTGAGCAGCGGGGTCCACGAGGG
>JBEHXY010000383.1:0-4171 GCA_048498455.1 Planctomycetota bacterium
CGACATTTTGAGCGATGAGGCGAGCATGCTGGCGGGGTCGATCGGGCTGGTGCCGTCGGCATCGCTGGGGAATGAATTTCTGGCGACGTATGACCCGGCAGCGAAGGGGCTGCCGCGGACGACGCCGTTTTATGAGCCGATCCATGGCAGCGCGCCGGACATTGCGGGGAAGGACCTGGCGAATCCGATCGCGACGATTCTCACCGGGTCGATGATGCTGCGGTACACGTTCGGGCTGCAGAAGGAAGCGGACGCCATCGATGCGGCGACGTTTGCCGTGCTCAACGAAGGCAAGACGCTGACGGGGGATCTGGGCGGCAAGAGCAAGGGCAGCGAGGTGGCGGCGGCGGTGGTGGCGAGGATTTAAGCGTTTTCCAGCGGCTATAATCGGGCGGACAGGTCTGTTGAAGGAGTCCGCCATGGCTGCTGCGCGTACCACGTCGGCGAAATCATTGAAGGCTCGGGCGAAGAAGTCGGCAAATCCGAAATCGTCCGCCAAGGCGCTGCTGGCGCGGTATCGGGAGAAGCGGGACTTCTCCAGGACGCCGGAGCCGACGGGAGGTAAGGGGTCCGGGAAGACGCTGGCTTTTTGTGTGCAGAAGCACCTGGCGTCACATCTGCATTATGACTTTCGGCTGGAGCACAACGGGGTGCTTCTGAGCTGGGCGGTGCCGAAGGGGCCGAGTTTGAATCCGCGGGACAAGCGGCTGGCGATGCGGGTGGAAGACCATCCGTTTGATTACCGCACGTTTGAGGGGGTGATCCCCAGCGGGTATGGGGCGGGGGTGGTAATGTTGTGGGATGAGGGGATGTGGACGCCGGAGGAGGGGTTTGAGGATGTCTCGGCGGCGCTGCGGAAGGGGGAGCTGAAGTTCCGGCTGGAGGCGGCGAAGTTGAAGGGGAGCTGGGTGCTGGTGCGGACGCGCGGCGGGCCAACGCCGACGGGCGAGCGGGAGCAGTGGCTGCTGATCAAGCATCGGGACGAGTGGGCGGGGGAAATCGATGTGACGGCGAAGTTCAACAAGTCGGTGCGGACGGATCGGGATTTTGAGGGGATCTTGAAGAGCGAGCCGGAGGTGTGGGAGAGCCACAAGGCGGCGGGGGGCGGCGATGACATGCAGAAGATCATCGAGAAGGTGCTGAATTACACCGACAGCGAGGGCGGCGCGGCGAAGGGCGCGGCTGGCAAAGAAGATGTCGGAAAGCCGGCGCCCAAAGCAGCCCGGAAGCCGGCCGCGAAAAAGTCTGCGCCGAAGAAGGCGGCGAAGGGTCGTTCAGGCCGGTGAGGTGGTCGACGCGGGCGTCTGCCAATAGACGACGTAGCGCTCGTGGAAGGTGCGGTGGTAGGGCAGGAGGCGGATGCGGCCGCCGGTGGTGGCCTCGGTGGCGAACGCCAGCGGGGAGCCGTCGGGGCCTTCGCGGTGGAGGGTGGCGAGGGTCGTTGTGGGATCGGCGGTGAGGGCGGGGACATCGATTTTTTCGTTGAGCATGTCGCCGTAGGTGCGTTCGTTGACGATGAGATCGGCGCCCTTCGTGATGCCGGCGTTTCCAAGTTGGCCCGCGAGGACAAGGGGTCCGTAGAGGAAGGCGACCTGGTTGTCGACGCCGGGAAGATGCTGCGCCCGCAGGGTCATGGGGAGTTCGAGTTCGAGGAGATCGTTGTTGCGCCAGGTGCGGGTGAGGGAGAGGTAGGAGTTCGGCGAATCGGAACCGGCGACGCGGCGGCCGTTGAGCGTCAGCGTGGCATTGGCGGCCCATTGCGGATGGCGGAAAGACAGCGTGGCCTTGACCGATTTGGGCGCGGTGATGCGGAAGCGGGTGCGGGATTCATCGGGGAAAACGGTGGATTGCGTGAGGGTGAGTCCCTTGTCGCGCCAGACGACGGTGGAGGGGATGAAGAGGTTGACGAGGAGCGTGTCGGGGGTGTGGAAGTAAATCGAGTCGCCGTACTTGCTGTGGTTTTCCATGCCGGTGCCGGTGCAGCACCAGAAGGAATCGGTGGGCGTGCAGAAGAGTTTGAGGTATCCGGGGCGGAGGGGCTGGAAGTAAGTCATCATGCCGGAGTCGGGATCCTGCGAAGCGAGGATGGCGTTGTAGAGCGTGCGTTCGTAGTAGTCGGCGAGCGGGGCGGCGGCGCTCAGGGCGAACAGGCTGCGCGTCAGCTTGAGCATGTTGTGCGAGCAGCAGGTTTCCATGGTTTTGGCGGAGGCGGCGTGGCGGGCGAAATCGGCGACGGGGAAGAAGTGTTCGTTGTCGCCGTTGCCGCCGGAGGCGAAGGCGCGTTTGACGGCGACGGTTTCCCAGAAAAATTCAGCGGCGGCGCGGTAGTGCGGCTTGCCGGTGAGTTCGTGGAGGCGCTGGAAGCCGATGACCTTGGGGATTTGCGTGTTGGAGTGCAGGCCGTCGAGGGTGTCGCGGCGCTCGGAGAGGGGCGTGAGCAGCGCGAGGTCGCAGAAGCGCTCGGCGAGGGCGAGGTGGCGGGGGTCGTGGGTGAGGGCGTAAAGATCCGCGAGGACTTCGTTCATGCCGCCATGCTCGACCCGCAGCATGCGTTGGAACTGGGCGTCGGTCATGTTCGCGGTGATGTCGGCGGCCCAGTTGGCGAAGCGCGTGTAGACGTCGAGGGCCGCGGCGCTGCCGGCGAAGAGGTGGGCATCGCGCAGGCCGGCGAAGACCTTGTGCAGCGTGTACCACGGCACACCGATGATGCGGCGTCCGTTGACCGCATTTTCGATTTGCGCGAGGTTGTCGGGGAAGGCGTTGATCGCCCCGGTTTTGCCGGCCTCCTGGCAGGCGCGGAGTTCGTCGACGATGTAGTTCGTGCGCTGCAGAAATTGCGGGTCACCGGTGGAGGCGAACATCAGGGCGCAGGCGGAGAGGTAGTGTCCCAGCGTGTGGCCGTGAGCGCGGATGTCGGCCCAGGTGGCGACGGATTCCCATCCGCCGTAGACCGGGGCCTTGGGCGGGAGGCCGGCGTTGACGCGGAAGTTGTGCAGGAGGCGGTCGGGCTCGAGGGAGAGCAGGTAGCGGGCGTCGCGGTCCTGCGCGTCCTTGAACGGGCCGGGGGAGAGGCGGACGTCGGCCATCGGGAAAGGCTCGACGCGCCGACCCGCCGAGAGAGCGGGCTGCGTGGCGGCGGGGCGGGTGGAAGCCGATCGTGCGCCGGGCGATGGAGCGGTGCTGTTGCAGGCGGCAGCGAGTGCGGCGCCGGTGCCGAGCGCGCCGGCGCCCAGAAGGCGGAGTACTTCCCGGCGGGAGACGGCGTGCGTCTCCGCCGGGCGCTTCGATGCTTCGTCACGCTTCACAGGAATTCCTTGTGGAAGGGGTGGACGGTTAAAGGCCGCCCTTGAGGGGTTTCTTGTTTTTCGACGGAGCGCCGCCTTTGCCGGCCGCGGCTGCGGGGGCTGCGCCCGGGGTCGCACCGGCGGCGGCAGCGGGCTTGGCGGGTTCGGGCTGCAGCTCGCCGCTGGCGATCTTGGAGTCGCGTTCGGCTTCGGACATGGAGAGCGAGATGCGGCGCTTTTCGCGGTCGATGCCCAGCACCTTGGCCTGCACCTTGTCGCCTTCCTTGACCACTTCGCCGGGACGATTGATGCGTTTCATCGCCAGCTGCGAAACGTGGACGAGCCCCTCGACGCCGGGCGCGAGTTCCACGAAGGCGCCGAACTCGACGACCTTCTTCACGCTGCCCTCGGCGGTGGTGCCGACGGGGAAATCCTGTTCGACGGTGTCCCAGGGATCCTTGGCGAGCTGCTTGAGCGAGAGCGAGACGCGTTTCTTGTCCTTGTCCACGCCGATGATCATGACCTGGACCTTGTCGCCTTCCTTGACGACCTTCTTGGGATCGCTGACGCGCTGGTGGCTCATCGCCGAGACATGCAGGAGGCCGTCCACGCCGCCGAGATCGATGAACGCGCCGTAGGGCTGCACGCTGCGGACGGTGCCTTCGCGCACCTGTCCGACGGCCAGCTCGCCCCAGGTTTGCTCGGCCATTTTGGCTTCGGCTTCTTCCATAATCGCGCGGCGGGAGAGCACGATGTTGTGGTCTTCGCGGTCCACCTTCATCACGCGTACGGGCATTTTCTGGTTGAGGAAGACGGAGAGGTCGGAGTGGAAGCGGGTGTCCACCTGGCCGGCGGGCATGAAGGCGCGGGAGGAGCCGACCTTGAGT
>JBEHXY010000384.1:0-4113 GCA_048498455.1 Planctomycetota bacterium
TGTCATTCGGGGCCGGACGTGATCGGTCGGTCGATCAATGATTTCGAGGTGGTGCGGCAGGCGAAGGCGGCGGGGATGCGGGCGGTGGTGCTGAAGAACCATTACACGATGACGGCGGACCGGGCGCAACTGGCGATGCAGGAGATCGGCGGGGTGGAGGTGTTCGGGGGGATCACGCTGAATCTGTCGGTGGGGGGGCTGAATGCGGAAGCGGTGCGGAAGATGGTGCAGATGGATGGGAGGCGGGGGCGGGTGGTGTGGTTGCCGACGGCGGACGGGGAGGCGCAGGTGCGACAGTCGGGGGAGCAGCGGCCGTTCGTGGCGGTGGTGAAGGATGGGGCGCCGGTGGCGGCGCTGGAGGGGGTGCTGAAGGTGGTGGCGGAGGAGCATTTGATCCTGGCGATGGGGCACAGTTCGGCGAGTGAATCGCTGGTGGTGATTGCGGCGGCGAAGAAGTTGGGGATCACGAAATTGCTGGTGACGCATGCGCTGGCGGTGCCGGGCGGTGCGAGCGATGAGCAATTGAAGGAGATGGCGGCGGCGGGGGCGGTGATCGAGTGCACGTGGCTGGCGGTGCTTCCGGGGTCGCAGACGCGGCCGACGGGCGGGGGGCGGGTGGTGACGGTGGAGGATTATGCGCGGGTGATCCGGCTGATCGGCGCGGAGCATGTGCTGATTTCGTCGGACATGGGGCAGTTGCAGAAGCCATCGCACGTGGAGGCGATGCGGGCGTTTGTGCTGGCGCTGAAGAAGCAGGGGATCAGCGATGGGGAGATGGACCTGGTGGCGCGGAAGAACGCGGCGAAGCTGCTGGGGCTGGAGGGGTGAAGGGGATCAGCGGGGGAAGTCCGGTGGCGGGCCATGAGGGCCACCGGGACCGCCGGGGCCACCGGGTCCGCCGGGCGGGAGGCGGTGGATGATGCGGTAGCGTTCGCCGGTGAGGGCGGCCCACTCGGCGCGCTGGGCGGGGGTGAGGACGTCGACGATTTTGGCGACGGTGCGGGCGTAAGCGTTTTCGCGGGCTTCCGGGGGTTCGGGGCGGTCGGTGGGGGCGGGGTTGGCGAGGCGGGCGTCGTGGTGGGCGGTGAGGATGTCGCGGATGGCGGATTTCTGGTCGGGGGTGAGGGCGAGGCGGGAGATGATTTCAGGATCGGCGAAGACGTAGGGGCCGCGGACCTGGAGGGCGACCTCGTGGAGGCGTGTGTATTGTCTGGGGCTGAGGATGTCGGCGAGCTCGGCGTCGGCGCGGAGGGCGAGGTTGTCGAAGCGTTCGCGGCGTTCCTCGGGGGTGAGCTTGCGGATGGCGGGGATCTGGGCGGTGATTTCGCTCTGGAGGTTGACGCAGCGGGTGATCTGGGGGTTGGAGAGGGCGAGTTCTCGCCAGATGTTGTGGTCGGAGAGGAGGGTGACTCGGGAGAGGATGCGGGCGAATTCCTCGCTGGCGTTGAGTTCCTCGAGGATGGCGGCGATCTGGTCCTGGGCGGCGGCGAGGTCGGCGGTGGTGGCGGGGTCCTGGGCCTGGTGCTGGAGGAAGTTCTGGTAGTAGCTGAGGGCGGTTTCGAGGAGTTCGCGGCGGACGTTGAGGGCGGCGGGGTCGTCGGACATGTCCTGTTCGGCGATGCGTGCGAAGGCGTCGACGGCCTGGCGGGCTTCGAGGAAATTGTGGTGGGCCTTGGCGCGCTGGACGTTGGCTTCGTGGGAGCGTTGTTGTTCGAGCTCGTAGGCGGCGCGGGTGCGGGCCTGTTCGCGGGCGATGAGGAGGGTGGAGACGAAGAGGCCGCCGGCGATGACGGAGAGAAGGAGGAGGGCGGTGATGGCGAAGGAGCGGTGGCGGCGGGTCCACTTGACCATCTGGTCCCAGGCGGAGGGGGGCTTGGCGCGGATGGGCTGGTCGCGGAGGAAGCGGTCGAGGTCTTCGGCGAGGGCGCGGGCGGTCTGGTAGCGGTCGGCGGGGTCCTTGGCCATGGATTTTGAGAAAATGGTTTCGAGTTCGCGCGGGATGCGTTTGTCGATGGAGCGCGGGGCGGGGGGGTCGACGGAGGAGAGCTGGTGGAGGAGTTCTTCGCGGGAGCCGCCGGGGAGGGCTTTCTGGAGGGTGAGGAGCTCGTAGAGGGTGACGCCGAGGGAGTAGATGTCGGTGCGTTCATCGAGGACGACGGCTTTTCCGGAGGCTTGTTCGGGGGACATGTAGGCGAGGGTGCCGAGCATGTCGCCGGTCTGGGTGAGGTCGTTTTCGCGGAAGATTTGGGCGAGTCCGAAGTCGGTGATCCAGAGATTGCCGGCGATGTCGACGAGGAGGTTGGCGGGTTTGATGTCGCGGTGGACGATGCCGGCGTTGTGGGCGTAGTCGAGGGCTTCTGCGGCTTGCTGGCCGAGGCGGGCGACGGTGCGGTAGAAGGTGGCGGGGTTGGCGGTGCGGAGGGCGGAGATGGAGGCGGAGGGTTCGTTGGAGCGGAGGTGGGTGGCGGCGAGGGGGAAGTCGGCGTCGTGGGATTCGGGGGGAACGGCGTGGGGGTCGGCGGGGGCGGAGGCATCGAGCAGGCGGGTGAGGGATTCGGAGGTGGGGCGGGAATGGGAGGAGGGGTCGGGGATGAAGGGGGCGTCGGGGGCGGTGTGGCGGAGGGCGCGGATGAGGCCGGCGAGGGATTGGCCTTCGATGAGCTGCATGGCGTAGTAGTGGACGGATCGGTCGCAGCCGACGGCATAGACGGGGACGATGTTGGTGTGGTGGAGTTGGGCGGCGGCCTGGGCTTCGTTGCGGAAGCGCTGGAGGTGGCGGGGATCGAGGGCGGCGGTGAAGGGGAGGACCTTGACGGCGACGCGGCGTCCGAGGGAGAGCTGGACGGCTTCATAGACGACGCCCATGCCGCCGCGGCCGATTTCGCGGAGGAGGCGGAAGTCGCCGAGGGGATGGGTGGTGGGGGGCTCGTCGGGGTGGGCGAGGGGCGGGGGCTGTCCGTGGAGCTGGGCGGCGGCGGAGTTGACGAAGGCGAGGCCATCGAGACAGGGTTCGAGTTCGCCGGCGATGTCGGGGTAGCGTGCGAGGAAGTCGCGGCGGCTGGGGCGGAGGCCGGCGTCGAGGGCGGCCATGTATTCATTGACGGCCTGGACGAGGCGTCCGGAGCGGGTGTCGTCGGCGGACGGGAAAGGCTCGTCGTCGGCGGCGGATTGGGGGAGGCGTCGGGGATCGGCGGGGCTCATCGGTTTTCTCCGAGCTCCCGTCGAAGGCGTGCGAGGGCGCGGACCCAGAGCTTCTGGACGCTGTCTTCGGAGCGGCCCATGCGCTGGGCGGCTTCGCCGAAGGGGCGATTTTCCAGGTGGCGGAGGATGATGATTTCGCGGTAATCGTCGGGGAGGCGTTCGAGGGCCTGGGACAGGAGGAGGGTTTGCTCGCGGCTCGCGGCGGCGTGGCTGGGGCTGGAGCCGGGGGCGGCGATGCCGCGTTCGAGGGCGTGGGAGGAGTTGTCGATTTTGAGGGCGAGCTGGCGTTCGAGGCGGGCGTCGCGGGCCTTGGTGCCGAGGAATTTGCGGACGGCGAGGGCGAGCTGGCCGGCGAGGATGCGGCGGAGCCAGGCGAGGAGTTCGGGTTCGGATTGTCCGCGGAAGTTGGGGAACTGGCGGTGGGCTTCGAGGAAGGTTTCCTGGACGAGGTCTCCGGGGTCGACTTTGCCGCGGAGGTGGGCGCCAATCTGGGCGCGGGCGAGGAGGGTGAGGTAGTTTTCGTAGGCTTCGAGGAGGCGGCCGAAGGAGGAGCGGCTGCCGAGCTTTGCGTTCTGGAGGAGGTTGATGGCGGGCATGGGTGAGACTCGCAGGGGGTTGCGGGTGATGGGCGCTGGGGCGAGGGCCAGGGAGAGGTTGCGCCCCGGGGAGGGAAACCGCCGGGAGGGGGCGGGCGAGCGACGGATTTTTTAAAGGTCGCGCGGCGGTTGTGGGTGGCGTTGCGCAACCGAGGCCTTACCGTTCCGCGACAGGTGTCATGAGTGTAGCCCAGAGACGGTCGCGGACCCAAGCGAGACCCACTCCCCCGACCGCGATCGGGCCTTTTCACGCGAGCAAACGCCAGAGCGCCGGCACGGGGCTGGGCGTGGGCTTGCGGGGAAAGGCGGCCGGACG
>JBEHXY010000385.1:0-4107 GCA_048498455.1 Planctomycetota bacterium
ACCGCCATCACCGAATCCCGATTCCCCCCGCAAGGCCGCCTCCTCCCATCCGCCGAAGGCTCCGCCCACTTCATCCGCGCCGGCAGCGGTCCCCCCGTCGTCTACATCCACGGCTCCCTCGGCTCCACGCGCGACCTCACCGAATCCCCCGCCTTCCCCCTACTCACCGCCCACTACGACGTCATCGCCTTCGACCGCCCCGGCTTCGGCTACACCCGCCGCCCCCACAACGCCTCCCTCACCCTGCAGGACCACGCTCGCGCCCTCCACGCCGATCTCGCCGCTCTCCACCTTTCGCAAAAACCCATTCTCGTCGGCCACTCCATGGGCGGCGCCGTCGCCCTCGCCTATGCCGAGCTCTATCCCGACGAAACCGCCGGCCTCGTCCTGCTCGGCGCCCTCGCCTATCCCCCCGGCCCGCCCTCCGCACTCTCCACCCTCTGCGCCACGCCCATCCTCGGCGACCTCTTCCTCGAAACCCTCGCCCAGCCCCTCGCCGCCATCCTCGGCCCCGCCCACCTCCACAGCCTCTTCGGCGACACCCCCATTCCCCCACACTATCAGCACGCCGCCCTCGCCCTCGCCCTCCGCCCCGCCGAATACCACGCCGACGCCCGCGACGATCTCGTCCTCGATGCCTCCCTCCGCGCCATGACCCCCGCCTATCCCGCCCTCCGCATGCCCATGCAAATTCTCCAGGGCCAGCGCGATCACGCCGTCTCCCCCCAGGCCAACGCCGTCGCCCTCCACGCCGCCCTCCCCGCCTCCACCCTCATCCTTCTCCCCAGCGCCGCCCACATGCTTCAATTCACCGCGCCTGACGAAGTGCTCGCCGCCGTCAATCGCATCGCCCACCCCTGAGACAGGGCCTGATCCCTTTCCTCACGCCCGCGTCGCCCGTCCCACCAGCCCCGCCACCACGGTCACCAGTTCCGCCGGCTCCACCGGCTTGGGCACATGCGACTGGTACCCCGCCAGCAGCGCCCGCCGCCGATCCTCCGACCGCGCAAACGCCGTCAACGCCACCGCCGGCGTCCGTCCCCCCTCCGCCGCCGTCAGCCTCCGCACCCAATGGATCAACGCATACCCATCCGCCTCGGGCATCCCGATGTCGCTCACCAGCACATCCGGCCGCTCCCTCTTCAACAACTCCAGCCCCTCCACCGCCGACCCGGCCGTCACCACCCGCGCCCCGCACTCCTCCAGAATCCGCCTGCCCAGAAAACGCCCGTCCGCATCATCATCAATCATCAGCACCTTCACCCCCTCCAGCATTTTCTCCGCGCAAAGCCCGCCCGCGCTCGCCGCCGCCGCCCCCGCGTCACCGCTCTTCGCCGCCACTGCCGCCACCGGCAGCGACACCGTGAACGTCGCCCCGCGCCCCTCCCCCGCGCTCGCCGCCCGCACTGTTCCGCCATGCAACTCCACGAGCTGCTTCACCAGCGCCAGCCCAATCCCCAGCCCGCCATGACGCCGCGTGGTCGACGCATCCGCCTGCCGAAACCGCTCAAACATATGCGCCAGAAACTCCGGCGCCACCCCCTGCCCATCGTCGCTCACCGTCACCTCGACTTTGCCATTCACCCGCTCCGTCCGCAGCTCCACCCGCCCCCCCTCCGGCGTGAACTTCACCGCATTCGTCAACAGGTTCCACACCACCTGCTGCAGCCGCGACGCGTCCCCCATCACCACCACCCCGCCCTCCACCCGCTGCTCCACCGTGATCCGCTTCGCCCCCGCCGCCGGCATCACCGATTCCAGCGCCGCCGCCACCACCTCCGCCATCTTCACCGGCCGCATATCCAGCCGCAGTTTCCCCGACACGATCCGGCTCATGTCCAGCAAATCCTCGATCAACTGCGTCTGCGCCCGCGCGTTGCGGCTGATCACCGCCACCCCCTCCGCCACCGTCTCCGGATCCGCGTTCGCCCCCTCCAGGTACTGCGACCACCCCAGGATCGCATTCAGTGGCGTCCGCAGTTCATGCGACAGCGTCGCCAGAAATTCATCCTTCAACCCGTTCGCCCGCTCCGCCTCCGCCCGCGCCGCCTGCTCCGCCGCCAATGCCTGCTCCCGTTCCCGATCCGCCCGCTTCCGCTCCGTCACATCAATCGCCACGCCTCCCACCAGCGTCCGCCCCTCCGCGTCCCGAATCGGAAACTTGTACACCCAGAATTCCCCCACCGTCCCGTCCAGCCGCGGCGCCACCTCCTCCACCTCCACCGCCTTTCCCGTCTCCGCCACCGCCCGAATGTTCGCCGCATACTTCTCCGCAAACTCCCGCGGATACAAATCCCCAGGCAGCTTCCCCACCACATCCTCCGTCGGCAACTTGAACGTCTGGCGATAGGTCACGCTGCAGTACACCACCCGCCCCTCCGCGTCCGTGATCCACGACGATGTCGGACTGTGATCCATGAACGCCTGGAACGTCTCCTCGCTGCGCTTGAGCGCCGCAAACAGCCGCGCATGGTCCACCGCCGCCCCCGCCCGCCGTCCCAGTTCCTCCGCCAGGCTCACATCCGCCGCCCCATACACCCGCCCCGATTCCGCCGTCACCAGCGTCAACGCCCCCAGCACCCGCCCCGGCGCCGCCAGCGGCACGCAGATGTACGACCGAATCTGCAGCCCCAGCAGAATCCGCGCATGCTCCGCATCCTGCGCCCCACGCACGATGAGCTCCTCCGGAATCTCCGGCGCCCACACTGTCTCCCCCGTCCGCAGCACCAGCGCCACCCCCTGCGGATCGCTCAGCCTCGGCGGCCGCCGCCGCCGCAGTTCCTCCGCCAGCGCCACCTTCGCCGGGTCCATGTGCACCACGCTCACCCGCCGAATCTCCCCCGCCGCCTCGTCCAGCAGGTCGATCGAACACCAGTCCGCAAAGCCCGGCACCACTAGCTTCGCCAGGTTCGCCAGCGTCGTCTCATACGCCAGCGACGCCCCCAGCACCCGCCCCGCATCGCTCAACAGCCGCAGGTGCGCATCCCCCAACCCTGCCCCGCTCGCATCACCGGCCCCGTCGCTCATTCCCGCGTCTCCATCATCTCCTTGAGCACCGGCTCCATCTCCGTCGCCCACACCTCATATCCCTCCGGCATCACATGAAGCTTGTCCCGCCCCAGCCCCTTCCACGTGTCCCCCTCCTTCTCAAATTTACTCGCCAGATCAAAATACACCACCTGCTGCGGCATCGTCTTCGCCAGCGCCTCCACATCCTTCTTGATCAACTCATTCGCATCCGCCATCAACTTCGTCGCCCGCGCGTTCGGCAAAATGCTCACCACGATCACCTTCGTCCCCACAAACACCTCCCGCGTCTTGGCCACCACCGCCTTCACCCCCGCCGCAATCGACTCCGCCGTGTCGATGTTGTTGTTCGTCCCGATCATCACCACCGCCACCTTCGGCCGCATCTCCTTCACATCCATGTTCTCCAGCCGCCACAACACATGCTCCGTCCGATCCGCCCCCACGCCAAAATCCAGCACGTTCCGCCCCGCATAGTGCTTCTCCCACACCGCCTTGCCCCCCATCGGCCACGCCGCCGTCGGTTCGTGCACAAATCCCTCCGTGATCGAATCGCCAATGAACACGATGTCCACCGGCTTGCCCTTCGCCGCCGCCACCCGCTGCTCACACTCCGCATACCACGCCGCATGCGCCCGCTTGTTGCCGTCACTCGCCTGCGTGCTCGCCCCCGCCTCCCGCACCCGCGCCGGCCGCGACGTCGCCGGCCGCGTCCCCGTCGCCGCCCCCATCAACACCATCCCCAGAACCACCCCAAAACCGCCAGCCAGCATCCGCCGCATAAAAAATCCTCCAGCAATCCCGCCCCATATTACCCGACACCCGTCCCCCGACACCCGCTACAATCCCCCCATGCACCTCCCTCCCACCCTCACCCACACCCACCGCCTCACCGTCACCCCCGCCTCCATCGACGAGCAAGGCCACGTCAACAACGTCGAGTTCGTCCGCTGGATGCAGCTCGCCGCCATCGCCCACGCCGACGCCGTCGGCTGCACCGCCGCCACCCGTGCCCACAACGCCCTCTGGGTCGTCCGCAAACACACCATCGAATACCGGCTCCCCGCCTTCCTCAACGAC
>JBEHXY010000386.1:0-4090 GCA_048498455.1 Planctomycetota bacterium
TGCTCCGCAAACTCCTGCCGCAAATCCTTCACGATGCACTTGTCCGCCCCGCTCTTGAGCGCCTTGTCCTTGATCCCCTGCAGCTCATCCCCCTGTCCCAGTTCCGCCGCAAACGCAATCACCTTGCAGCCCGGATAATTCTCCTTCAGCCACGGCAGAATCACCGACGTGTCCAGCCCGCCCGAATAGGCCAGCACAATTTTCTTCACCGCAGGAACCGCCTCGGCCATGATTCTCTCCAACTCAATCTTTCGAAAACGGAAAGCCGCTCATGATGCGGTGGGGGGGCTCTTTTCGCAACGCACCGCGACTTTCCCCCCGCCACCTCGCACCTCGGCACTTATTGTCTCAACAGAACTGCCAAAACAGGACATCCTGACCACTTCCGCCTCCGCCCAACCGCACCCCGCCCCTCCAAACCGTTCGGCATCCCGTCCGCTCTATATCCCCCGGCGGCCGATATCTCCGGCCGCTCGAATAGGAGAACAGATCATGGATGCTACCCAAAAGAAAAACGCGGATTCCCACATCACCAACATCACCGACACCCTCCGTAAAATCGACTCCGCCCCCTCCGTCCACCACGACACCGCCTCCAAGAAGGCCAAGCAGATCCCCGTCGACCTCGTCGAAGAGGAATCCATGGAATCCTTCCCCGCCAGCGATCCCCCCAGCCACACCTGTTCCACCCCCGGCAAGCCCGAACCCCGCCGCCCCGGTCAGGACGCCTGAAGCACCCCCCAGGCAGACGATTCCTTCCGAGCGTCCGCGCACCCGCGCGGACGCTCGTTTCGCGCGCCGGTCCCCTCGCCCCTCGTGCCTCTCCCTTCCCTCCGATAAAACCCCCGCTACCGCCCCTGGCAACCGGGGCCGCCCCGATTTTCCCCCGGCCCCTCCAAAGGCCGCTCTCCTTCCGTCCGAAGAAAAGCAGGCATCCTTTCGCTTTTGCATCAGGACGGAGCCGGAATATGCCCTCATCCCCCGTGGCCGCACCACCCGCGGTCCCGCACACCGGCGAACTCATCCAGTCCGGCCTCCCGGCCCGCAAACCCTCTGCTGGCCGCGCCGGATTCTTCCCCCTCGCCCTCGCCACCCTTCCCCTCGCCTCCCTCCACAACATCCCCGTCTATCTTCGCACCACCGCCCAGCCCGACACCGCCGCCCCTTTCACCCTCTATTCCACCGCCGCCGTCATCTTCCGCGAATCCCACCGCGAACGCCTCCAGTCCATGGGCGTCCGCTACATCTACCTCCCCATGGTCAACCACGGCCAGTTCCGCAAGCAGCTCGAATCCCACCTCCAGGCGCTCGTCACCGACCCCCGCGTCGCCATCAACACCAAGGCCGAAATGGTCTACGAGACCAGCGTCGAAATCATCGACGAGCTCCTCTCCGACGGGAACATCGCCGAACGCCTCCCCAGCCTCCAGACCGTCGCCCGCGCCGTCACCACCATGGCCGTCGGTGATGGCGCCGCTTTCCCCCACCTCTTCGCCGCCTCCCAGCACGACTTCTACACCGCCACCCACATGGTCAACGTCGGCACCTGGATGGTCGCCCTCGCCTTCGCCACCGGCACCCAGAACCCCGACGAACTCGGCGCCATCTGTCTCGCCGGCATGGTCCACGACATCGGCAAAATCTTTGTCCCCGAAGACGTCCTCAACAAGCGCGAACGTCTCAACGACGACGACTGGGCCTTCCTCAAATCACACCCCGCCAAAGGCGCCGACCATCTCAAGGGCATCCAGAACCTCCCCGAAGTCGCCCTCCGCGTCACCCGTGAACACCACGAACGCCTCGATGGCACCGGCTACCCCGACCGCCTCACCGGCGACCAGATGCACCCCATGTCCAAGCTCTGCGCCGTCGTCGATTCCTTCGATGCCATGACCGCCGTCCGCCCCTTCAAAACCTCCACCTGCTCCTTCGCCGAAGCCCTCCGCCGTCTCCGCGCCGAAGCCGGCTCCAAGTACGATCCCGCCATCGTCGACGCCTGGGCACGCCTCATGCGCCACGTCGACCCCACCTGCGACGCCCCCGCCGCATCCGCCGCTCCCGCCGACCGCTTCGGACGTCGCGCCCACCAGCGTTTCAACATCGAGTGCCCCGCCCGCGTCCACGCACTCTCCCGCGCCGCTGACCAATGGATCGAAGGGCCCCCGCAGCCCGTCAAGGTCCACAGCATCTCCCGCGGCGGCCTCGGCTTCCTTTCCCAGGTCCCCAGCCGCCCCGCCGCTTACCTCCGCGTCTACCTCATGGGCCAGGGCAGCCTCGCGGACAAAACCTTCGACACCCAGGTCGTCCGCACCCGCGATTACAAGGATGGCTGGGCCGAAACCGGGCTCCGCATGGTCAACCTCACCGACGAGCTCGCCTCCCTCGCCGCCGCTTCCGCTGTCCCCGCAGCCCCGGCCGCCCCCGTCAAGCCCTGACCGCGCTCCCCCTCTCCATGCACCCATCCCCATAAATCCCCCCCAACCAAGCGCACCAAATTGACCCCATAACCCCCTTTCCGTATTCTGGTGGGTCTTTGCTCCCCCAAACGGAAAGGATAAATAATGGCGGCCCCCGCTTCCCCCTCCCCCCTTCACGTCTTCTACGAAAATGAAGCCACCCTCGAAGGCCTGCAAGGCAAAACCGTCGCCGTCCTCGGCTACGGCTCCCAGGGCCACGCCCACGCCCAGAACCTTCGCGAATCCGGCGTCAAGGTCATCGTCGCCAACCGCCGCGACTCCGCCAACGGCAAACTCGCCATCTCCCACGGCTTCGAGCCCATGTCCATCCCCGACGCCGTCAAACAGGCCGACCTCATCATCGTCACCCTCCCCGACGAGCTCCAACCCGAAATCTACGAGAAGGAAATCAAACCCTATCTCACCAAGGGCAAAACTCTCGGCACCACCCACGGCCTCAACGTCCACTTCAAACTCATCGACCTCCCCAAGGACATCGACGTCGTCCTCATCGCCCCCAAGGGCCCCGGCCACCTCGTCCGCTCCGAATTCGTCAAGGGCGGCGGCGTCCCCTGCCTCGTTGCCATCCACCAGGATGCCACCGGCAACGCCCTCAAAACCGCACTCGCCTGGGGCCACGGCGTCGGCGGCGCCCGCGCCGGAATCATCCAGACCACCTTCAAGGACGAATGCGAAACCGACCTCTTCGGCGAACAGGCCGTCCTCTGCGGCGGCCTCTCCGCCCTCATCAAAGCCGGATTCGAAACCCTCGTCGAAGCCGGTTATCCGCCCGAAATGGCCTACTTCGAATGCGTCCATGAAGTGAAGCTCATCGTCGACCTCATCTACCAGGGCGGCCTCAACTACATGCGCTATTCCATCTCCAACACCGCCGAATACGGCGACCTCACCCGCGGCCCCCGCGTCGTCACTCCCGAAACCAAAAAAGAAATGAAGAAAATCCTCGAAGAAATCACCAGCGGCCAGTTCGCCAAGGAATGGATGGCCGAACACAAGGCCGGCAAACCCAAGTTCAACGCCCTCTACAACGCCGACAAAGACCACCCCGTCGAAGTCACCGGCCGCCAGCTCCGCCGCATGATGAAGTGGATCAACGCCAAGGAAATCTCGTAAGAGATTTCCGCATTTAACCGCCGGCCCTCGGGGCCGCGCGTCCATGTGCAAACCCACCAGACGGGACGGTCGAAAAAAGTCGACCGTCCCGTTTTTTATTGCCCCTTTCCCCACCCCGCGTCACACTTACACATCCACACCTTCCCCGGAGCCCCCATGCGATCGCCCCGCATCCTCTCCGCCGCCCTCCTCCTCCTCACCGCCCCACTTCTCGCCGGCCCGCCTCCCCGCGGTCCCCATCCCCTCCTCACCTCGTTCAGCGAAGCCGACATCGTTGTCGTCGCCACCCTCACCGCCTTCACCCCCGACACGCAACCCGCCAACGCGCCGCGCATCGACCCCAACACCCGCGAAGGCAACATCGCGATGCACGCCTTCCGCCCCGCTGGCACCTACACTTTCTCAATCAATTACACCCTCAGCAACGACAAACTCCCCCCAGGCCAGACCGAACTTCAACTCCATCTCCCCCTCTTCTCCTCCTACGAATATCAATCCCC
>JBEHXY010000387.1:0-4061 GCA_048498455.1 Planctomycetota bacterium
CCGGTGACGAACAATTCGCCCGCGCGCAGGAAGCCGAGATCGCCGGTGCGCAGGTAACCGCCCTCGGCGCCGAGCCGCCCGTCGAACACCGCGGCGCTCGCCTCCGGTTGCTCCCAATACCCGTTGCCAACGCTTGGCGAACGCACCCACACCTCGCCGATGTGCCCATCGCCCAGCCGCGCCCCGCGCTCGCCATCGACCACGCGCACGTCGCTGCCTTCCACCGCCGGCCCGCAGCTTACGTGCGCGGTTTCCACATCCGTCCGCAGCCCCTCCCCGCGCCGCGCCCCGCTGACAATCAGCGTCGCCTCCGCCAGCCCATAGCAGGGCAGCACGGCGCTGCGCCGGAAGCCCCGGGCTGCAAATTTCGCCGCGAACCGCTCCATCACCGCTGCACGCACCGGCTCCGCGCCGACAAACGCCACGTCCCAGGTGTGCAGGTCCAGCCCGGCCGCCGCCTCATCGCTGATGGCATCGCAGCACAGGCCATACGCGAAACAGGGCCCGCCGCTGATGGTTCCGCCATAGGTGCTGATCGCCGCCAGCCACCGCGAGGGCCGCTGCAGGAATGCCGCCGCCGGCATCAACGTCACCTCGAAGCCCACGAACAGCGGCTGCAGGATCCCGCCGACCAGCCCCATGTCATGGTGCGGCGGCAGCCAGATCACGCCGCGGCTGCGCTGATGGTGGCCAAAGCATTTCGCGATCTGCCGCGAATTCTCCGCCAGTGCCCCGTGCGTCAGCATCACCCCCTTGGGCGTGCCGGAGGTGCCCGACGTGTACTGAATGCACGCCAGGGCGTCGGCGTCCACGCGCGGATCGCGCCAGGCCTCCGCTCCCGCCACATCCACCCGATCCGTCGCCAGGATTTCGATGTCGCCCACCCCCGCCGCCCGCAGCGCCTCCGCCACCCGCTCCCGCGCATCAAAGGTCGATGTCACCAGCAGCGGCCGCGCGCTTTTCATCACCCCCGCCAGCCGTTCGACCGTACGCCCTTGCGAGCCCCCGCGCGGCGGAAAGGTCGGCACGGCCACCGCCCCCGCATACAAACATCCCAGGAATGCCGCCGCAAACGCCGGCCCCGCCCCCTGCGTCAGCACCACCCGCTCCCCCCGCGCCCCGCGTTCCAGAAGCGCCACCGCGATCGCCCGCGCCTGCTTGTCCACTTCTCCAAACGTCCACTCCTCGGCCGCCCCCTCGCCCGTCGGCAGATAGCGATAAAGCACCTCCCCCGCGCGCCCCTCGCAATGCCCCCGCAACACCCGCGCCCACGAAAACGCCCCAGCCATTGGAGTGCACAACGTCATCGCCATCCCACTGCCCACAAACACACGGCCAACATTCGCGCCGCTTTAACCCTTTCTCATCGGCAATCCCGCTCCCATTCAGCAGCTTTTGCGCTTCTCCTGCAAGTCCTGTATACCCAAGACATGCTTCCGATGTCTCCAGACATGAATATTCTCGACCGGATGGTGCTCGCAGTGGAACGCGTTCGCGATCGTCTTGCCCGTGCCACCGCCGCTCTCGAGGCGGCCGGGGTGCCTTACGCGGTCGCCATCGATAACCCCGAATCCTGACCCCCCTCCTCCGGCGATGCCCCCGCGCCGCAATCGTCAACCCGCTCCCCTTGTGTTACCATCCCTCCACCGGCCCACCCCTTCGCCGCAACGCCGCGGCAGCCGGCGCTCCCTTTCGTTTTTCCAACCAGAATACGTGGTGCCCCGATGTCCGAAATCCACAGCGTCTACCAATCCCCCCTCGTCACCCGCAACGCCTCGCCCGAGATGATCGCCGTCTTCTCACCCCAGAAAAAGCACTCCACCTGGCGCCGCATCTGGCTGGCGCTCGCCGAAGCCGAAAAATCCCTTGGCCTGCCGATTTCCGAGGAACAGCTCGCCGACATGCGCGCCCACCTCGACGACATCGATTTCGATGAAGCCGCCCGCCAGGAAGCCCGCGTCCGCCACGACCTCATGGCCCACCTCCACACCTTCGCCATCGCCGCCCCCAAGGCCAAGCCCATTCTCCACCTCGGCGCCACCTCCATGGACATCGTCGACAACACCGACGTGCTGCTCACCCGCGATGCCCTCGAAATTCTCGCCAAGAAAACCGCCAACCTCATCGATGCCCTGGGCGCCTTCGCCGCCAAATACCGCGACCTCCCCTGCCTCGCCTATACCCACATCCAGCCCGCGCAGCCCACCACCGTCGGCAAACGCGCCATCCTCTGGACCTACGACTTCGTCCTCTGCCTCGCCGATATCGAGCTCCGCCTCCAGACCCTCATGCTCCGCGGCATCAAGGGCACCACCGGCACCCAGGCCTCCTTCCTCGAACTCTTCGAAGGCGACCACGAAAAAGTCCGCAAGCTCGAATTCGCCGTCGCCGAACGCCTCGGCTTCTCCCGCGTTCACCCGGTCTCGGGCCAGAGCTACTCGCGCATCGTCGATGCCCAGATCCTCTCCTCGCTGGCCACCTTCGCCGCCGCCGCCCACAAGATGGCGCTCGACATCCGCCTGCTCGCCGCCTTCAAGGAAATCGACGAGCCCTTCGAGGAAGAACAGGTCGGCTCCTCCGCCATGGCCTACAAGCGCAACCCCGTGCTCACGGAACGCGTCACCGGCCTTTCGCGCTTCCTCATGAACCTCGTCGGAAACCCCCTGCAGACCGCCGCCGAGCAAATGTTCGAACGCACCCTCGATGATTCCTCCAACAAGCGCATCACCATCCCGGAGGCCTTCCTCACCGCCGACGCCATCCTCGATATCCTGATCCACGTCTCTCGCGGACTGGTCGTGAACAAGGCCGTCATCGCCGGCCGACTCGACGCCGAGCTGCCCTTCATGGCCACCGAAAACATCCTGATGGCCGCGGTGAAAGCCGGCGGCGATCGCCAGGACCTCCACGAGCGCATCCGCAAGCACTCCCACGCCGCCGCGCACCAGGTGAAGCACGAGGGCAAGCCCAACGACCTGCTCCTGCGTCTGGAAGCGGACGACGCCTTCCCCGCCGCCGAACTCAATCAGGCGCTCAACCCGCTGCTCTACGTGGGCCGCAGCGTGCAACAGGTCGACGAATTCGTCCGCCACACCATCGACCCCATCCGCCAGCGTTACACCGGCAAGTTGCAACACCAGGTGCGCCTGAAGGTGTAGCCCCAACGCGTCGCAACAACGTTTAGCCGCAGTGCGATGCAACGCCCGTCGCTGTATTTGTGCACAGAGAGCACGGAGAAATCCCACGGAAAATCCGTGGTAACTCCGTGTCCTCTGTGGTGATGGTCGCGTTCATCGCCCCATTCCAGCCAGTGATGCCGCACACAACGTCCCCAACAGCAGCGCCAGTCCCCCGCAAATCACCCCGATCAGCGCGCTCACTTTGCCGCCCAGTTCCGGATTCCGCCGAATCCTCCCCAGCGCCGCGATGCCCATCCCCACCGCCGCCACCGCCGGCACCACCCCGATGAACATGAAGGCCATCAACGGAATCGACAAAATGCCGAAGGTCGCCGACGAGATCGCCATGCGCAGCGACTTCGGCTTCCCCTGCCCATACTCCAGCGTCTGACCGGTCTTCTCTTCGTCCGCCATGCGCCCTCCACCGCAGAAATCCCTTGCCCTCCCGCCCCCCTTCCCGTATCCCTACATCATACCCCGGGAGAAGACCATGCCTGATGCCCCGCCGATCGCCTTCCTCGCCGAAGGAAAACTGTTCGTCAAACGGGGCGCCCTTGCCCCGCAACTCCTCGAGAGCCCCTTCGCCCAGGGCGTCCTCGATCGCGCCGCGCAATCCGCCGAACGCCACCGCTGGCGCCAGAAGGAACCTGGCAACCCCTTCGCCGGAAACCTCCTCTGGGGGCAGAACCAGCGTCCCTCCGATGTCCGCACGGTCGCCATCACCGGCCTCACCCGCGCTCCCGCCGATGATGCCGGCCAGCTTCTCTACGCCCTCGATACCGACGCCGTCGGCGGCCTCTTCACCTACGACCTCGCCGCCTCTGCCGAGAACCGCCTCTTCCACAAGCAGGAGTTCCGCGCCGACGACATCGCCTGCCATCC
>JBEHXY010000388.1:0-4053 GCA_048498455.1 Planctomycetota bacterium
GCCGCCGCGGCCGGGGGCGGGATCGTGCAGGTGCCCGCAGGCGAATTTCTTTGCGGCCCGCTGCACCTCGCCAGCCATATCAACTTTCATCTCGACAAGGGCGCCACGCTCAAAATGCTGCCGATGGACAAGTATCCCGGCGGCACCACCAACCCGCAGAATCTTTTCAGCGGCCAGGGGCTCCGCGATGTCGCCATCACCGGCGAAGGGGCCATCGACGGCCAGGGCGCGGCGTGGTGGCCGCTGGCGAAAACCCGGCCCGAGGCGAAGCGTCCGAAGATGATCACCTTCAGCGGGTGCGACCGCCTGCTGATCGAGGGCGTCACGCTCCGCAATTCCCCGATGTTCCACATCGCCATCGGCGGCAAGTCCAGCAACATCACCGTCCGCGGCGTCATCATCCGCGCGCCCGCTTCCACCGATCCGGCCACCCCCAGCCACAACACCGACGCCTGCGATGTCTCCGGCACCCACGTGCTGATCGAAAACTGCGACGTCAGCGTCGGCGATGACGATTTCACCTGCGGCGGCGGCACCTCCGATGTGCACATCCGCCACTGCACCTACGGCAATGGCCACGGCGTTTCCATCGGCAGCCCCACGGCCGGCGGGATCTCCGACCTCACCGTCGAAGACTGCACCTTCACCAACACCGAGTGCGGCATCCGCATCAAAAGCGACCGCGACCGCGGCGGCACCGTGGAACGCCTTACCTACCGCAACCTCAAAATGACCAACGTGAACATCCCCATCCTCGTCTACGCCCAGTACGCCGCCACTGACAAGCAGTACCGCGACCTCAACAAGCTCACTCCGGAAATCGCGACGGCCTACCCCGAAAAACCGGTCGCCGAGAAAACCCCCATCTACCGCGACATCACCTTCAGCAACATCACGGCGACCGTCGCCCCCGGCAAACGCGCCGGCCTCATCTGGGGGCTGCCCGAAGCGCCGGTCACCAACCTGCTGCTGGAAAATGTGCAGATCACCGCCGACCTGCCCTTTGGCATCTACAACGCCAAGGGCGTGCGCGTGGAACACTGCACCTTCGTGACCCCCGCCGGCAAAGAGGCGCTCTCGACCGGCAATGCCCAGGTCGAAGTCACGCCCCGCTGAAACGCGCGGCCAGGTGCCGCGCGTGCTGCGCCCCTGCTCATTGCTGGGGCTCCCCGCCCCTCACTTCCCGGCAGCACGTCCCGCCGGATCGATCCGCACGCGGATGTGCGTGTCCAGTGTTCCCGGCCACACGGTGATGATCGCATCCTCGTTGTTCTTCGTGAACCGCAGCGTCACTTCGTGGTGCAGCTGGTTCTGGTCGATGAGCGTCCAGCCCTTGGCCGGCAGTTGTTCGCGATAGAACCGCACCACCGGCAGCACGTCGTCCCCGCCCTTGTACTGGTGATCCACAAACCGCAGCCCCGACGACGGCACCACCTGGCTGGTCGACGCGCCGGTCATCACGAAGCCCGCGGGAATCGGCACGTCCGCCACCGGCGAAGCCAGCGAGGGAATCAACTGCGGCTGCACGCCCGTTGAGTGGTTGCCGCTGGAACAGGCCGGGAGTGCCCCGGCGATCGCCAGGAACAGGGCGGCGGCGAACAGGGAAAATCCGCGGCGGGCAACAACTCGCATACAGCCTCCAGTGCTTTTGGTTGTTTCGATCAATCGAACCCGATTCTAAGGCGCGCGGCGGGCCTTGTCGATGCGGCGTCAATGCGGCGTTTTGACCCCGAGCGCCCGCCATGGCAAAGTAATCCCCCATGGCCAGACGCAGACAACCCTTTCCCCTCGGCGTGCCCGAAATCCTCGCGATCGCGCTGATTCTCGTGCTGATCCTCGGCGTGGTGTACTTCGTTTACCTGCAGCACGAGCGGGAAAAACCGGCGCCGCCCCTCGTCTCGCTTCCCCCGGTCGCCACCACGCAGGCGATCCCTCCGAGCCTCATCACCGAAAACGGCATCGTTTTTGGCGGCCTGCCGCGCGCCTCCGAGCCCGTCACCATCCTCCGCAACACCGCCTACCTCTCCGGCTATTCCGAAACCCGCAAGGACCCCCTCTGGGTCACCTACCACGTCATCCACATGGCCAACCCCTTCCACCTCGACCGCCCCAAGGGCAACTTCGTCACCGACCTGCGCACCCGCGCCCGCACCACCCACGAGGATTTCACCGGCTCGGGCTTCGACCGCGGCCACATGGCCCCCAACTCCGCCATCGCCCGCTGCTTCGGGGCCACCGCGCAAAACGAAACCTTTCTCCTCAGCAACATCTGCCCGCAGGCCCCCAGCCTGAACCAGAAAGTCTGGGAGCATCTCGAAGTCGCCGAGCTGTCTTATGCCGACAAGCAGGGGGAAGTCTTCGTGACCGACGGCCCGATTTTCGCGGACCAGAACGGCGGCGCGACCCGCAAACTTCGCAGCGGCATCGCCGTCCCCAGCGCCTTTTACAAAATCCTCGTCGAACAAACCGCCGGCCGCCCCCGCGCCTTCGCCGTCATCATGCCTCAGACCGTCAAGGGCACCGAGCTGCCGGGACAGTTCCTCACCAGCATCCGCGAGATCGAAAAAGAAACCGGCATCGACTTCATGCCCGACCTTCCCCCCGCCGACGCCGAGGCACTGGAAAGCAAAGTCTGGCCGATATGGTAGGGGGGTTATTGCGCGGCGGATGGGAAACGTGGTCAATCGACCGCTTGCGCGTGGGCGTCTTTTTGGGCGGTCGTGAAGCGGGCATCGCCATGCAGCGGCGTCAATTCGGGCCGCTCCAGCAGGTTCGACGCCAGCTTCGCATCCATCATCGTCAATCGCGAAACGTAATTGAAAAAGCCGTCCGCATCGTTTCCCTGCGCCAGGGCCAGCGCCACGCTGATCTTGGTGTCCTGCCTCGACGGATCGAGCGCCAGCGACCGTTGATACGCCTCGACGGCCGCCCCACACCGCCCCGCCGCCCGCAGCGCATTGCCATAGGCATCCCATGTCTGGGCATCCGGGTGGCCGGCGATCTGCCGTTCGAGGGTCGCCAGGTCCGTCGATTGGGCTGACGGCGGCCGCAGCGCCCCCAGCGCGCCCAGCCCCGCCACCCCCAATACCAGGGTCAGGAGCAGGGCGGCCACCGCGGGTTTTCGTGCATGCTGGGTCATGGGTTCACCGTTGTAGTGTAGGTTCAACGCGGGGGCCCGGAAAAGGTTGCGTCCTTCGCAATTGGAGGAAGAATTCCGGAAGGCCCGTGAGAAACTTGGGGGGCTCGGAAACGTTGGGAGAATGTGTGTTGTACGTCGTTCGGTGGACCGTTGCCAATGAGTGGTACTGTGGTTGAGGCGCCGGTGCTGGCCGGTCGGGAACGGGGCGCCGCCCCGGCGCAGCGGCCGGGCGTGCCGGCGATGGTCGGATTGGGCGTCTGCCTGCTCCTTGCGGTGGCCCAGGTGGCGGTCGCCGGGTACCAGATCGGCGTCGGCAACCAGGCCATCCAGATCGCCTTCGTCAAAGCCTGGTCCAACCCGGACCTTTTCGCCAACGACGAAATGGTCCGCCAGACCATGCCGCTGTATCCCAGCTATTTCTTCCGCGCCATCGCCCCGCTGGCCCATGCCTTTGGCGTGGCGCCGGTGTACCTCGTGCTCCAGATCCTCACCGGATTTCTCACCCTCGCCTCCGTTTATGCGCTCGGCCGCGCCATCTTCCGCAGCCACTCCGCGGCGCTCGTCGGCGTGCTGGTGCTGCTCGCCGGCCATCACGACGCCCTCGCCGGCGACGGGCTGTACTCCACCGGCTTCACCCACACCTATTTCGTCCTGCCCTTTGCCGTCGCCGCCCTCGCGCTCGCCTATCGCCGCCGCATGCTCTGGGCGTTTGCCCTCGCCGGCGTGCTGTTCAACATCCACGCCCTGACCGCGGCCTATGCCCTGCTGATGATCTCCGCGGCGCTGCTGGCCGACGCCGGCCGCGAGCCCTTCGCCGTCATCGTCCGCCGCGCCGCGCTCTGCGCCGGCGCATTCGTGCTGCTCGCCTCGCCCACGCTGGTGCAGATGGCCAGCCAGCACCAGACCTTCGACGC
>JBEHXY010000389.1:0-4051 GCA_048498455.1 Planctomycetota bacterium
ATCCGGAGTGCGATCTGGATTACGTGCCGAACATCGCGCGGCGAGCGGATGTGAAGTATGCGATGAGCAACTCGTTCGGGTTTGGCGGGCACAACACGAGCCTGCTGATCGCGAAGGTGTGAGGGAGGCGGGGGAAGGGTGGGAATGGCCACCAGAGACACGAAGGACCCGCAAGGGGGGCGTGTGGTCGGGTGGCTTTTCAGGGGCCGCGGGAGGCGAGCCCGGCGAGTTGTTGTTCGAGCTTGATGGTTTTGACGAAATTGGTGACGGCGAAGACGCCCCACAGGGTTTTCTCCCGAAAGGTGGGCGGCCGGTGCCGTGTCAGGAGAGCAAGGGGGGAGGGAAGGGCCAGGTTTGGGGGTATTTTTGGGTGGGGCCGGCGCCTTCGCCGGGGAGGAGGGCGATGTCTTCGGGGGGCGGGCCGACGGTGTCGAGGAGATCGGCGGGGGAGGACCAATCGGGGGTGAAGGCGAAGGCGAAGCCGTCATGGAGTTGGGCGTGTGGGAGGAAGGCGGGCCAGAGGGGTTGGTATTCTTTGCCGAGGACGACGGCGTGGCCGAGGGTGCGGGGGATGCCGCGCCAGAACCAGGAGCGGGTGGTGGTGGGATAATTTTGCCCGGTCATGAAATCGGAGGCGGGACGGCCGATGGTGGCGCCCATGCGGACGTAGCCGTGGACGGTGCGAACCTCGGCGTAGATCGGGGCGAGGAGGGGTGTCATGCGGCGCCAGAGGGTGCGGAGGGTATTTTGCCAGCCGGGTTGGGAGAGGACCGCGGATTCGACTTGGATTTCGAGGAGGCGGGTGCGGAAGCCGAGACGGCTGGGGCCGAGCGTTTCGGGGTAGGCGATGTGAAGGTCGGCGACGGGGCGGTGGGGGTACCAGACGATGGACTCGGCGAGGTGCTGCTGCATGAAGTCGAGGAGGTGGGGTTTGCCGGTTTTTTCGTAGTGGTGCTGGGGCGGTTCCCAGAGGCCGTAGCGTTTGGGGAGGGCTTCGGGAAGGAAGCGTTCGAGGAGGGTGAGGAAATCGTTGCGGGCGGCGGGGGTGGTGAGGGCGTCGGAGAGGAACCACCAGGAGAGGTGGAGGAGCGGGAAGGTTTTTTCCGTTTTTGGAGGGACGAAGCGTTTGACGCCGGCGGGGGTGAGGAGGGAATCGTCCTGGGGGTCCTGGATGATGCCGTGGGAAGATTTGGCGATGGCCTTGGCGGTGGCGAGGAGGAGTTGTCGGGCTTTGTCGGTGGGTTGTCCTTCGAGGTTGAGTTCGGTGCGGTGGGCGATGCCGGGGAGGAGGGCGGCGACTTCGTCGGGGATGTCCTCGGGGAGGAGGGCGTCGGAAGGGTTGACGACGAGCTGCCAGCCGCGGCCGAGGAATCGCCAGCCTTCGGGGTGGGATGGCCAGGCGGAGGGCGGCTTGAGGGCGTGCGGCGTGCAGGGGCGGACGGACCAGACGTGGAGATCTTGGCTCACGGGGGGGATTGTAAGGGGAGGCGGGCGCTGCGGCGATTTGTTGGTGTGCGGATGCAGTGGTGGGCATTCTGTGAAAAATTCGGTCATCGGGGGTTGTGGGCGGCGATTATCCTGTTGCCATGCCGACGGATTCTCCACCATCTCTTGAAACGCTCGTTGCCGCACACGTGGACCTGGTGTATTCCGCGGCATTGCGGCAGGTGCGTGATCCGCACCTTGCGGACGATGTGACGCAAGCGGTGTTCGTGGTGCTGGCGCGGAAGCTGGAGCGACTGCCACCGGCGGAGCTGCTGGGGCCGTGGCTGCTGAAGGTGACGCGGTACACGGCGCTGACGGCGCGGCGTGCGGTGCGGCGGCGCGACCATCATGAGCATGCGGCGCTGCGGGGAGAGTTGGTGGAGCCCGCGTTTCCTGGGGAAGACGATCGGCTGCTGGCGCTGCTGGATGAGGCGCTGATGGCGTTGCCGGATCCGGATCGGCGGGCGGTGACACTGCGTTTCCTGGAAAGCCGGCCTTTGCCGGAGGTGGCGGCGGCGCTGCGCCTTCGGAACAACACGGCGGCGAAGCGGATTGAGCGGGCGCTGGAGAAGATGCGGCGGTATCTATCGCGGCGGGGGGCGGCGGCCACGACGAGTTCCCTTGCGGCCGCATTGTCACTGACGCTTAAACCGGCGCCAGTGACGTTGGCGGCGCGCATCCTGAGCGCCGCGCCTGCGGCCCTGCCTGTTCCCCCGGCCCTTCCCCTGGGAGTTTACCTGATGCCTGTGAAGATGAAGTTTGCCGCTGTCGCGGCGGCGGTTGCCGTTGCCGCCGGCGTTTGCTTTGCGCTCCTGCATCGCCGCGCCGAAGCGGAGCCGTTGACGATTGTCGCCTCGCGGCCGGCGTCCATGCCTGCTGCTGCCGCGCCGCAGGCGGTGACGCTTTCCGGCACGGTGACCGATGCGGCGGGCAAGCCGCTGGGCAACGTTCTGGTGACGCAGGGCTACAGCCGTTCGCTGGCCCAGGGCTATGTGAAGACGCAAACGGACGCGGGCGGCCATTTTGAGATGCGGAATGTTCGCGCCGGCGGGCAGCTTTTCCTCGCGGCGCAGGGGCCGGGGTTTGCGCCGGCGCTGATCACGGGCGTGGTCACCGGCGAGGCGAAGCCTTTCTCGCTGGTGCTTGAGCCGGCAAAAACGCTTCGCCTGCGCATGGTCGATTCTCACGGCAAGCCCATTGCGAACATGAGCCTCGATCCCATGAACTGGCGCAACAGCGAAGTCCTGCGCATCTACGATTTCGCCAAACCGGGGCCGGGAGAGGAGCGCGGGAAATGGAGCGGACCGCTTTCCGATGCCGAGGGGCATGTCGTGTGGAAGGCGGCTCCTGAGGATGCGGTCACGTTCAGTGCGTTCACGTTTGATCCGGTCGAGAAGGCTTTCCTGCGCAAGTACTTTACGGTGACGGCCACGGATGCGGAGCAGACGGTCGTGGTTCCGTTCGCCACGCAGGTGACGCTGACGCTTACGGATGCCGACACGCACAAGCCGATGCCGAATTTTCAGGTGATCTCGGGCTGGGGCGAGGATGACAAGCACGCGGTGGTGTGGAACGAGGAGCGTCCGTTTTCGGGCATCGAAGGGAAGGCGACGTTCACGCTGACGTGGGCGGAGCCGGTACATTTTCTGCGGATCGTGGCACCGGGTTACGCGCCGCTGGTGAAGACGTTTACCGAGGCGGAGGCGGATGCGGACGGCGTGCTGCCACTGGCGGCGAGCGTGTCGAAGCATTCGGGGGTGAAGCTGGCGATCCTGGCGCCCGGGAATGTGCCGGCCGCGCATGTGCCGGTCACGGTGGTGCCGTCGGAGCAGTCCTATTCGCTGAACGTGTCGCAGATCTTCAAGGACCCGCGCATGCCGCCGACGCCGGCGGCGAATTTCGACACGGATTCGGAAGGAACGGTTCAGGTGGCGGATCCGAACGATGCCGCGGCGCGGGTGGTGGTGATCGCGCCCGAGGGGTTCGCGAATGTTTCCTTTGCAGAGGCGGCGAAGGGGCCGGTGCATCTGGATGCGTGGGCGAGCGTGGAAGGGGTGGTGTACACGGACGGGCAGCTTGCGCCGCATCAGCAGGTCGCGTTGAATTATGGACCGGGGGAAGGCAAGCCCTACATTTCCGGGATTCTGATCACCACCACGGATGCCGACGGCCACTTCGCGTTCAAGACGGCGCCGCCGGGAAGGGTGTCGATCGGCCGCCGGATTGAGACGAATTTCGGGCTTTCCTTCGGGTCGGGGACGACGAGCGGCGGCATGGGGCTCACGCTGGCGCCGGGCAAGGCGGCGAGCGTCACGATCGGCGCGACGGGGCGCGCGGTCGTTGGAAAGATCACCCAGCCGGACGGCTTGGCGCTGGAGGCCGGCCTTGTGTGCGGGATGATCAGCGTGAATGGCCTTGCCGGCGAGGGGCCTGCCGCGGCGCCGCCTTTGCCAGAGTCGGCGAAATTCATAGGGGAGTTGCCGGCCGCTCAGCGCGCGGCCGCGTATCAACTCTGGGCGAAAAGTCCGGATGGCATCGCTTACGCCGCGGCCCACAAAGCCTGGCT
>JBEHXY010000390.1:0-4024 GCA_048498455.1 Planctomycetota bacterium
GAACGCCTGCTTGATGGTGGCCACGCAGTTGGCCCGGACCAGGGCCTCGGCGATGTGCGGGCGGCCAATGACCACGTCCGCGCCGGGCGGCACTTTTTCACGGGCGATGCCCTCGACCTGCTCCATCGTGATCTTGCAGCCCAGCTCGTTGAGGCGTTCGACGATGCGCGGGTTGCGGCCGTTGCGGGCTTCCAGCAGCAGCGTGGACATGCGGTTGAGGGCGGGCGATTCGGGATCGATGAAGTGGCCGAGGATGTGCAGGGTGCCGGGGGCAGGATAGTCGGCGGAAATCTCGATGCCGGGGACGAACTGCAGGCCTCCGAGGCGTTCGGCCTCGGCGGCGGCTTCCTTGAGGCCGTTGCCGGTGTCGTGGTCGGTGAGGGCGATCGCCGAGAGGCCGGCGGCCTTGGCGGCGCGCATCAGGTCGGTCGGGGTGAGGGTGCCGTCGGAAGCGGTGGAGTGGGTGTGAAGGTCGATGTACATGGGGGTTCCGTGTCAGAGGTTGAGGATGTGGCCATTGCCGCCGAGAAAGCCGAGGACCTGGTGAACGCACTGGTCGGGGGAGAGGCGGTCGGAATGGATGTGGATTTCGGGATGGAGCGGCGGTTCGTAGGGGGAATCGATGCCGGTGAACTGGAGCCCCTTGCCGTCGGCGACCGCCGCGCGGGCTTTTTTGTAGAGGCCCTTGGGATCGCGCGATTCGCAGACATCCAGCGGGGCGTCGACGAACGCTTCGATGAACTGGCCTTGCGGGAGAAGCTGGCGGACGGCGTCGCGGTCGGCGCGGAAGGGCGAGATGAAGCTGGTGATCACCAGCACGCCCGCTTCCACGAACAGCTTGGCGACCTCGCCGACGCGGCGGATGTTTTCGGTGCGATCCTCGGCAGAAAAACCCAGGTTTTTGTTCAGGCCGTGACGCACGTTGTCGCCATCGAGGGTGAAGGCGAGGTGGCCGCGGGTGATCAGGGCGGCTTCCAGGGCCATGGCCAGGGTCGATTTTCCACAGCCGGAGAGGCCGGTGAGCCAGAGCACTGCCGGTTTGACGCGGCTGATGGTCTGCCGCTGCTCGGGGCTGACCTGGGTGGCGTGCCACACGATGTTGGAGGCTTTCTGCATGGGGGCTCCGCGGGGACTCGGGGGGACTCCGGTGGGGAATTGCGCGATCTTACAGGGCTGCGGGGCATCGGGTCTAGCGATCGATCCCCCCTGCCGAAAGCGGGCGCGGCAAAGTGCGCGCAAAAAGAAACCGCTCGCGTGGGGGGCGGGCGGTTTCTGCTGCGTGAAGATGCGACACGCAGGGATGGTCAGAGGAGTTTGACGAGGGTATCCATGTCGATCGGCTTGATAAGGACGACCGACCCCGGGATGGATTCCCCGATTTCGGACACGCCGTTGTAGGCGGTGACGAAAATGATGCGGGTGTTGGGGTGCTTGGCGAGCAGGCCTCGGGCGTAATCGGGGCCCTGTTCGCCCGGCAGGCGCACGTCGATGATGGCGACGTCGTACGGGTGGCCGTTGCAGGCGTGGGCTTGTTCGGCATCAGGATGCGCGGTGACTGCGAATCCGCGGGCTTGAAGGACGGCTTCCATGGCAAAGAGAGATCGTGCGTCATCGTCGATAAGCAGCACGGTGCGGCGATTCATAAGACGCTCCTTTCAGGGGTGAGGCGATGACTAGCGGTCATGCCTTGCCGCTGTTCCCATTCGCAAGGGGTGTGCCAAATACCCGATCAGGCCGTTTTCCGCCAACCCCCCGCAGTACGGTGAACGTTTGGGCATTTGTTGTAAGTCGTGGAGGCTCGGCCAGCTACTGCACGCGCGAAGCACTGGACAAAAAAGCGGGGTTCGCGGATTCTGGCGACAGTTGAAAATTTGTGGGCAGATGTGGAGAAACGAGCATGTGGTCACGCAGGAAATTTGTCGGGACCGTCGGCGCGGCGGGCGCCCTGGCGGCGGTGGGCGGCTGTCAATCCGATGCCACCCGATTCCCCGGTAAAACGGGTGCGGCGGCGAGCAAGGGCTCCGGCGTGGACCGGCGGGCCGTGGTGGTGCGCCATTCGCCGACGGTGCACGACATCCAGCCGCAGGCGGTCTGGAGCGTCGGCAACGGCAACTTCGCCTTCAACGTCGACGCCACCGGCCTGCAAACCCTGAACGATGCCTACACGGCGATCCCCCTGTGCACGATGGCCCACTGGGGATGGCACACCCTGCCGCTGCCCGCGGGGATGGATCCCGCGGCCTTTCGCTACAAGATGTGGAACACCTACGGGCGGCCGGTGCCCTATCCGACCGACTCCAGCGGCCAGACGGCGCTGTTCAACTACCTGCGCGAGAACCCGCATAAGTTTCACCTCGGGCGGATCGGGCTGGTGCTCAATGGCAAGCCGATCGCCGCCGCGCAGGTGACGAACATCCAGCAGCATGTCGACCTGTGGCGCGGGGTGATCGAGAGCGCCTTTGAGATTGACGGCACGCCGGTGAAAGTGACGACCTGCTGTCACCCCGATGAAGACACCATGGCGACGCGCGTGGAATGCGCCAAGGCCGCGGACATCGGGCTGGGCATTCTCATCGCGTTCCCCTATGGCTCCAGCGGCATGTCGGGGGCGGACTGGAAAAGCGACGACAAGCACACGACCCAGGAACTGACCGCCGGCGGCGGCCTGCTGCGCCTGCAGCGCGTGTTGGACACCACGCGCTACTGGGTGCGGCTGAAGTTTGGACCGCCCGAAGCGGCCATCGAGCACAATGCCCCCCATACCTACCTGATGCGGATGCGCGGCAACGCGCTGAACCTGTCCGTGGCTTTTGACGAGAGCGAGCAGCTTGGCCCGGTGCCGACCGTCGATGAAGCCGTGCGGGCAAGCGAAAAACACTGGGCGGCCTTCTGGGAGAGCGGCGCCGCGATCGACCTGGGCCGCTGCAGCGATGCCCGGGCGCCGGAACTGGAGCGGCGGATCGTGATGTCGCAGTACCTCACGGCGATCCATTGCGCCGGCAAGCTGCCCAGCGCCGAGACCGGGCTGCTGGTGAATTCCTGGTACGGCAAGTTCCACCTCGAAATGCATTTCTGGCACAGCGTCCATTTCACCCAGTGGGGACGGTTCGCGAAGTTCGAGCGGAGCCTGTCGCTTTACGAACGGATTCTCCCGGAGGCGAAAGCGTGGGCCCAGAAGCAGGGATATGCCGGGGCGCGCTGGCCGAAGATGATCGGCCCCGACGGGAAGGATTCGCCCTCGCCGGTGGGCCCGCTGCTGATCTGGCAGCAGCCGCACCCGATTTTTTATGCGTGGCTCTGCTACCGCAACAAGCCCACGCGGGAGACGCTGATGCGCTGGTCGGCGGTGGTGCGGGAGAGCGCCGACTTCATGGCGAGCTTTCCCCACTGGGAGGCGGCACGAGGCAACGGCGGGGAGTTTGTGCTCGGGCCGCCGATGAAGACAGTCTCGGAGAACGCGAACACCGAGACCACCATCAACCCGACGTGGGAGCTGACCGCATGGCGGTTTGGCCTGATGACGGCGATCGAGTGGATGCGGCTGGCGGACGAGCGTCCGAATCCCAAGTGGGGCGAGGTGCTCGGGAAGCTGTCGAAGGCGACGGTGCAGGACGGGGCGTACCTGATGCAGGAAAACATGCCCGAGACCTACACGACGA
Source organism: Planctomycetota bacterium (assembly GCA_048498455.1). Lineage (GTDB taxonomy): Bacteria > Planctomycetota > Phycisphaerae > WQYP01 > WQYP01 > CALCHA01. Next base: position 3,660 of record JBEHXY010000390.1, read on the forward strand.
TGAACTGGGAGCATCCGGCGCTGTGCGGGGCGCTGGGAGTCCTGCGCGGGGATGGCATCGATCCCGCGATCATGAAAACCACCGTGCAGAAGGTCAACGAGAAGTGGCAGTGGGCACGCGTCTGGGGCTGGGATTTCCCGACGATGGCCATGTGCGCCGCACGCAGCGGTTTGCCGGAACTGGCGGTGGACATGCTGACCAAGGACGCCCCGATGAACCGCTACCTGATCAACGGCGGCAATTTCCAGCGCGACAACGTGCCGGCCTATTATCCCGGCAACGGCGGGCTCCTGCTGGCGACGGGGATGATGTCCGGCGGCTGGGAACGCGGCGGCGACCGCATGGCAGGCTGGCCCAAGGGCAAC
>JBEHXY010000391.1:0-4016 GCA_048498455.1 Planctomycetota bacterium
CCTTGATCAGCACCTCTCCCGGTCGCAAATCTGGCACTGCTTCCCGATGGATGGGATTGGTGGTTGGGGTGGAAATGGGGCGGTTTTTGGGGATTTTTGAGGGGGGCGATGGGGGTTTTTGGGGGTGAAAAGGGGGTTTGGAGGCGATTTTGGGGTAATTTTTGCGATTTATGCGCAGGTATGCGCGGGTAAGCGGGGTTATGGGGGGATAAGTTTGCGGAGTTGGGCCGATGGAGGGCGGGAGAGGGGAGGGGCGGGCTTCTGGGCGCGCGAGCGGAAGGGGCGCCCGGGAACGGGGTTTCCGAGCGGGGTTGTGGGGATTTACCGGGGGGCGGGTTTTACTCGTGATCGGCTTCGGCGGTGTAGTAGTTGGGGGCCTCGCGGGTGATCTGGATGTCGTGGGGGTGGGACTCAATCATGGAGGCGGCGGTCACCTTGACGAAGCGGGCCTTGATGCGGAGTTCCTCGATGGTGCGGGCTCCGCAGTAGCCCATACCGGCGCGGAGGCCGCCGACCATCTGGTAGACGAAGTCGCCGAGGGGACCGCGGTAGTGGACGAGGCCTTCGACGCCTTCGGGGACGAGCTTGGAGGATTCCTTGACCTTGGCTTGGCCGTAGCGGTCGGCGGAGCCCTGGATCATGGCGCCGGTGGAGCCCATGCCGCGGTAGGACTTGAAGCGTTTGCCGCGGCGGATGACGAGTTCGCCGGGGGATTCGTCGAGACCGGCGAAGAGGGAGCCCATCATGGCGCAGGAGGCGCCGGCGGCGATGGCCTTGGTGATGTCGCCGGAGTGGCGGATGCCGCCATCGGCGATGATGGGGATGCCGGCGGGGCCGGCGGTTTTGATGGCGTTGAAGATGGCGGTGACCTGGGGGACGCCGACGCCGGAGACGATGCGGGTGGTGCAGATGGAGTTGTGGACGATGGCGTTGTCGGCGATGAAGCTGTGGGTGGGGCAGTCGACTTCGATGTCGTAGACGGGGACGGCGAGGGCGGTGGGCTGGGCCTTGAGGCGCTTGATGACCTGGTGCTGGGCGGTATGGCGGCAGGCATGGTGGGCGTCGAGGCGGGAGCAAATGCTGGTGAGGCAGTTGGCGGCGTTTACATTTTTCAGGCCGCCGGGGGAGGCGGGTTCGTCGCGAGAGGCGGGGAAGCTGCCGTGAATTTCATGGCAGAGGACGTTGAAGAGTTCGACGAGTGGGCGCGAGGTGTTGCGGAAGGAGAGGCGGCCGTCGCTGGATACATGGCCGTCGCTATCGAGGAGGCCGTCAAGGAGGCCACGGCGATAGTCGGGGTTGTTGGAGAGGTAGCGTGCGGGGAGATGTTTGAGGTGGCGCTTTCCGAACTGGGTGAAGAGGCGGGCCCATTGGAGTGAGTAAAAGTGGATGTGGGTGATATTGGCTGCGGGGGCGATGACGGGGTCGACGCCGGAGACATGGCGCAGGCACTGGGCAAGTTTGACGGCGATGGCCTGTTCAGCGGCACCAAAGGCCCAGGAGACGCGGCCGATGACGGAGTTGCGGTTTTTGGCCAGGAAAGCGGTGCCGTCGCCGAGGAAGGTGCCGAAGACATAGCCAAGCTCGTAGGAATCGGGGATGGCGACGTGGTAGCGGTCGAGTTGTTTGATTTTGCGCTGGGCGAATTCGCGGAGATCGATAACGAAATGATCGGGGCGATCGAAATGGATTTTGCGGGGCAGAAGCAGGACGTCGCGTTCCAGGGCTCCGATTTGTTTCCATTTGAGCTTGGTGTCACCCGTGCGGGTGGGTTGCTCGAGGATGGAAGCGAAACCGTGGGAGGCGACGGAAAGGGCGCTGGTGGTATTGAGGTCGCCGACGAAAAAGCGATGGTCGGGGGTGACGAAGGTGGTGCGGGTGGAGGCGGTGTGGCGGACGGCGATGACCTCGCGGACGCCGGTGCACCAGGCTTTGAGGACGGTGACCGGCTGGCCGTGCATGTTGATGACGCGGTCGCCGGGCTGGACTTCCTCGATGTTGCGGTAGGTGGCGTCGGCCATGAGGACGCGGGTGCCGGCGGCGAAGCAGCCGGGTCCGATGCCGACCTTGACGGCGTCGGCGCCAGCGTCGATGAGGTCTTTGGCGCCTTCGGCGGTGGCGATGTTGCCGGCGATGACCTGGATGTCGAACTTGCGTTTGATTTCGCGGACGGTCTCGATGACGTTGGCGGAGTGTCCATGGGCGGTGTCGACGACGACGACGTCGACGCCTTTTTCGATGAGAGCGGCGACGCGGTCGAACTGTTTGACGCCGACGGCGGCGCCGACGCGGAGTCGGCCGCGGGCATCCTTGCAGGAGCGGGGGAACTGGTGGGTTTTGTCGATGTCGCGCATGGTGATCATGCCGACGAGGCGTTTTTTGTCATCGACGAGGAGGAGTTTTTCGACGCGAGCGGAGTTGAGGATGTGCTCGGCCTGTTCGAGGGTGGTGGAGGCGGGCCCGGTGACGAGGTTGGACCTGGTCATCATTTCGCGGACGGGGATGCCGCCGTCGCCCTCGTGGAACTTAAGGTCGCGGCGGGTGAGGATTCCGACGAGTTCGGGTTCGGATTCGGAGCGGACGATGGGGATGCCGGAGATATTCTGTTCGCGCATGATTTGCCGCGCACGATCGACGGAGGCGTCCGGCGTCAGGGTGACGGGGTCGAAGATAATGCCGTTCTCGGAGCGTTTGACTTTTTCGACTTCACGGCACTGCACATCGATGGGGAGGTTTTTGTGGATGAAGCCGATGCCGCCCTCCTGGGCGAGGGCGATGGCGAGCGCGGACTCGGTGACGGTGTCCATGGGCGCGGAGAGGAGGGGGATGTTGAGTTCGATGGAACGGGTGAGCCTGGTGCGCACATCGGCATCGCCAGGGACGAAGTCGGAGCGCTGCGGGAGAAGCAGCACATCGTCGAAGGTGATAGCCTCGGCGATGATTTTCGTCGCAGGATCAAAGGGGTTTGCGGGGGAATGGGAGATGACGGAGTCCGTGCGGTTTTCCATGTGACAATGATGGGGATCGTTCCCCGCGGTGTCAAGATGCCCCGGGCGGGCCTGGTAGAAGTTCAGGGTCAGTTCATGGAGGCGAAGCGGGGGTTGCGGCTGGAGAGGGGCGGAAGATGGGGGGTGTGGTGACCGCAGGGGACGCGGCGTTGCCAGGCGTGGCGTGCGACGCGGCGGAGGGCGGAGTGGTCGAAGTAGGTGCGGAAGGGCATGCGGAAACCGCTGAGGGCGTCGTGGGAGCGGAGGGTGACCTTGACGGAATCGCGGCCGTCGGGTGCCTGTTCCATTTCGACGTGGATCTGGAGGGTGGAGCAGAGGTCGCAGGCGTGTCGGATGGTGGATTCTCCGATGCTGACCGCCGTCTGGAGCAGCGGGTTGCTGATGTTGGTTCCATATTCCATGGCGTGTATTCCTCAGGTGCGGGGGCCGGGGGACGCGGCACCACGAGCCGCCGCGAGCATCGGCCGGGGAGACATTTAGCAATCAGCGCACCACGCCCTGGTTCTCTGGGAAGTCTCTGGGGGGCGGGCGGGGGTTGGCGAGCTGGACGGAGGCCAGCGCAGGCCCTGCTGGGGCAGAGGTTGGTTTAACCGCAGGGTGGAGATGGAAAATTCAACTATGTGTGAAATAGGATTAAGCGAAGGGGGCGGCTAAAGTAGTGGAAAATCCAAATCGGTCGATGGCCTATTTCCTGCCTGGGCCGGGCGGGCGTTTCAGGAGAGCGCGATGCCGTTTCTGAATTATCACCACCTGATGTACTTCTGGACCGTGGCACGGGAGGGGGGCGTGGCGCGGGCGGCGGAGAAGCTGCACCTGTCGAGCCCGACGATTTCGGCGCAGATCCACGAGCTGGAGGACATGCTGGGGGACAAGCTTTTTGAGCGGCGGGGGCGGTCGCTGGTGCTCACCGAGATCGGGCAGATGGTGTACAAGTATGCGGACGACATTTTCACGCTGGGGCGGGAGTTGCTGGACGCGGTGAAGCTGGGGCCGGAGACGCGACCGCGGAAG
>JBEHXY010000392.1:0-3981 GCA_048498455.1 Planctomycetota bacterium
CAGGCCAGGCCCGGAGCCGCCGACACCCAGGATGCACGCTCCGACCGCGGCGTCGCGGAAATTGCCGAAGAAGAATCGGTCCGCCTCGTTGATCCCGGCTCCGAACCGCGCAAGTAGCATCCCTGGGCAAGCGCCCGCGCACGCACCCTACCTCGGGAAACGGTGGCGCACACCCGTCATCCGGCGCGTCCGCGCCCGCAAAAATGAACGCGGCGAAGCGCTGCGCTTCGCCGCGTGGTCTCGAGCAATCGTCAGCCCCGCTTAGTTGGCGCGGGGGTGGGCGGCATCATACACCTGCTTGATGCGGCTCGTCGTCAGGTGCGTGTAAATCTGCGTCGTCGACAGCGACTGGTGCCCCAGCAGCTCCTGCACGCTCCGCAGATCCGCGCCATGATTCAGCATGTGCGTCGCGAAGGAGTGCCGCAGCGTGTGCGGGGAAATATCGGGATCCAGTCCCGCTTCGATCAAGTACTTGTCCAGCTTCCGGCGAACCGACCGCGTCGACAGCCGCTGGCCATGCTTGTTGATGAACAGCGGGCTGTTCGCAGGCGCCGGCGGAGAGCCCGGAGCCGGAGCGGCGCGGTACGACAGATACTTGCGGATCGCGCCCAGGGCCGAGTTGCCCATCGGCGCCAGCCGCTCCTTCTTGCCCTTGCCGCGCACCCGGATCACCGCGCCGGTGAAATCCACGTCGTCCATGTTCAGCCCCACCAGCTCCGACACGCGGATGCCCGTGGAGTACATGCACTCCAGCATCGCCTTGTCGCGGGCCCCCAGGACGTCGCCGTCCTTCGGCGTGTTGAGCAGCTTGGTCATCTGGTCTTCGGTCATGAACTTCGGCAACCGCTTTTCCTGCTTCGGCGTGCGGATCGTGATCATCGGGTTGTTCGACGTCATGCCGCGGCGATTGCAGAATTTGAAAAACGACCGGAGCGTCGCCAGCTTGCGCGCCATCGTGGCCTTGGAGTAATTGTTGTCCCGCATGAACTGCAGGTAGTTGCGAACGTCATCGGCGGCGGCGTTGAGCAGGAGCGACTCCGCGTGCTCCGGAGAGGTGTCGACCTTCGGCAGCTGCTCGATCGCCACGGCCGTCGCGACGGCGCCGTTGGCGCTGGCCACCGCGGCCGGATCCAGGTCGTCGGGCATGATTTCCGCGGGAATCCCCAGCAGGAACTGGCAGAACTGGCGGAGGTCCGCGCCGTAGCAGCGGCTGGTGTACGCGGAAAAATGACGCTCGAACTGCAGGTAGTTCAGGAACTGCTGGACGCGCGGGGGATGCACGACGTGGTCCATGACTCATCGCCTTTAGGGGCCGTGAACCGCGGGCGGCATGCGACTCCGTCGCGGCCGTCCGGGCAGTGGCCGGTGTCAATCAGGGGAGATCAGGTGGCGTCCGCCGCCTTTTTATAGCCGCCGGAGGCGGCGAGCTTCGTCTTCAGGAGGGCCTGCATCTCCGCTGCCATGCGGTGTCCCATCTGGTGGGACAGAACCGCGGCATCGAACCAGTCGAGGGGCGATGCGGGGTCCTCGGCCTTCGTGATCAGGTTCTGGATGACCGATGCCTCGTCGCCCGCGCGGTACCGAAACAGGAAGTACTGTCCGCGTTTGATCAGCGTGAGTTGTCGAGAATCGTCAGCCATGAGCCTCGCCTTGTTGCACTACCCACCCCATCGGCAGATTTCTCGGGCCTGTTAACCGTCGAGGTCCGATTTCGGCGGAGTTCACCGGGAAGGGGGCGTGCCGGACGCCGGCCCCTTCGCGGGCACGGAAGAGTTATCGGTCAGAGGGACGCGTTCGCTGTACTTCCATGAGACGGCGAACCATCGCATGGCACACGAAACGCATGTACTGGTCGGCGTCGAGCAGGAATTTGCGCTCCTCCAGCGCCGAATCGTTCTGGGTCCGGCCCTGCGCGAAATCGCGGAGCTCGCGCAGAACCGTCTGGTTGTTGGCATTGAAAACCGCGGACACCTGGGTCTCCGGGGCATTGGCCGCGGAAGGCGAGGGGGTGGAATAAAGCTGCAGCGTCATGCCCACGGTGGGCGGGTTGTAGGGGTCGTAAGCCGTGACCGCCGGCACGATGAGCCCGTCGGCGCCCAGCGCGGCCGCGAGTTTCTGGGCGGTGGCGGGAGAATCGATGGCCCGGATCTTGAGCCGCTGCATCGCGGCGAGAGTTTTGTTCAGCGGGAGCACCGTGAGGTTGTGCACCTGCTGCAGTTCGCCAAAAAGAATATCCGAGACCACCAGGACGTCGAAATCCCGGCTGCCCGACTGGTTGATCGCCGGGGCGATGGCGAGAATGTGTCCGGGCGGATAGGGACTGGTGATGGTGTACTCGACGGGCGCCGGGCCCGCGTGGGGTTCCATGCAGGAAGGGAGAAGCGCGACCAGCGGAAGCAGCGGGAGGATGAGGCGACGATGGCGGAACAAGCGCGTTCTCCGAAGGACGATGAGGGAGTTATCGGACAGGAGGGGCGGAGGGCATGAACGGCGGCCGCCGGGAATGTGAGTGCGGAACCACTGCGGGCGCGGTAGGGTGGCGCAACGAGACGGAGGCAGGGCGATGCGGGCGACGTGGCGTGTGGCGGCGATGCCGGCGGTGCTGCTGGCGGTAACGCAGGCGGTGCTCGCGGAGGATGTCGAGTCGAAGCTCGACCGGCAGGTCCCGGGGTTTGCCGTGCAGGGGGAAACGCTGGAGAAGACGGCAGAGGCGCTGGGCAAGCAGATCGGCGTGGAGGTTCGGGTCGACAAGCGGCGCCTGGGGAATGCGGCGGCCGCCAAGGTGAATGTGAAGGATGAGGGGAAGAACGGGTGGGAACTGCTCGAGGCCATGGTCAGTCAAGCGGCGCCGGATCACGCGCTGGCGTTCGGAATAAGCGACGGGGCGGTGGTGGTGACGCTGAACCGCGAGGACACGGAGGTTTTTGATATTCGCGATCTGCTGGCGCCGGCGGAGAAGCAGGGGCTGCTGGCGCGGGATGCCGCGGTGAATGCGATCATTGGCCGGATTGTGGACAAGGTGGAACCGGGCAGCTGGGAGGAGGAGCATTTCGCGGAGATACGGGAGTACCAGGGGCGGCTGCATGTGCGGCAGAAGCTGGAGCAGTTGACGCAGGTGCAGCGGCTGCTGCGCGAGATGCGCGCGGCGGGAGACGTGGCGGCGGAGAAGCCCACGGCCGCGCTGGTGATGGGCGATGCCGGCGAAAGCGATGGCGTGGAGGGGAAGCTCGCCACGGTGAAGGTCAGCGTGTCGATGGAGGGTACCGTCGAGGCGGCGGCCCGGAAGCTGGCGGATGATGCGGGCGTGTCGATCCTGCTGAAGTGGAAGGAGCTCTCGGGCGTGGGGATTCTGCGAACCACCACCGTGAAAGTGGAAGCGAAGGAAGAGCCGACCGGAAAGGTGCTGGAGGCGCTGCTGGCGCAGGTGCAGGGGGCCAAGGAGAAGGTGGGGTTTGCCGTCGATGATGGGGTGGTGGTGGTCTCGACGGTGGCGGACCTCGAATCGGCCGCGTACCAGGTGGTGAAGGTGTATGACGTCCGCGACCTGCTCGTGCCGGTGGGAGAAGTCATGCCCGCGACCGTGCAGCAGCGGGCGGCCGCGTTTGTCGAGACGCTGGAAGCGGCGGTGAAACCCGGCGGGTGGGAAAAGGGCAAGGGTGGAACGATCCGCGAATTGAACGGGCAACTCGTGGTGCGGCAGACCGCCGACGGGCAGCGCGCGATCGAGAATTATCTGCAGTTGCAGCGCCGGGCGCGGAACGTGCAGGTGACCGTGGAGGTGCGGCTGATGGAGGTCGGGAGCGACCTGCTCAAGGAAATGCGGCAGATCGTGCCTTTCGATCAGCATGTGGAGAAGGGCGAGGGCGCGCCGGAGGGATATTCGGTGGTCGACGAGGTGGACCTGTCGCGGGCGCTCAAGCTGATGACCGACGATGCGGGAACGCGAACGACCACCTCGCCGCGGCTGACGCTTTTCCTGGG
>JBEHXY010000393.1:0-3981 GCA_048498455.1 Planctomycetota bacterium
AACGATCGTGGCGATGATCACCACGAACATGGCGCGGGGCGGACATCCAAGCCGGGTGGTGTTCATGCGGTCAACGCTCGAAGCGCAGGCGATGGGTTTGCTGAGTGACTCGGTGGTGATGACGGACAACCTGGCGACCGTGGCGCATCGCGAGATTGAACGGACCATTGGTCATTGCCATGACATGCGCGGCGTGCACGCGGCGTTGCGCTTGACGTTGGGCCTGTGAGAACAAGCGAGAAGGGAAAGCGAATGAATGCGCATGATGTTCGGGTGGTGTTGCCGTACCACTTGCGGGTGTTGGCGAAGACGGACGCGGAGGTGCGCGTGGCGGTCGCGGGGGCGGTGACGCAGAACACGGTGCTGGCGGCGCTGGAGGCGAAGCACCCGGCGCTGCGTGGGGCGATCCGGGAGCATGAGACGCTGAAGCGGCGGGCGATGGTGCGGTTTTTCGTGTGCGAAGAGGACATTTCCAATGACTCTCCGGACGTGGAGCTGCCGGCGGCGATCGCCAGCGGCGCGAAGCCGTTTTATGTCATCGGGGCGATTGCGGGCGGGTGATCGCGATCAGGGGGAGTGGAGTTCGTAGAGGCGGAGCATGGTGGGCGGGGGGAGGTCGCCTTTGCGGGGTTGGTCGCGGTTTTCGGGGAGGGTTTCCCAGCGGAGGAGGTAGTGGACTTTGGGGTCAGGGGATTGGCCGGCATCGGGAGCGGTGTTGACGGTCATGCCGGGGAAGGGGGATTCGGGTTTCATGAGATCGTCCGGGAGCAGGGGCGGGGGCGTGTAGGGGCCGGTGGGCTGGAGGGTCGCGGGGTCGACGGTGAAGCCGACGAGGCCGAATTTTGCGTGGGTGGCGGAGACGACGAAGCGACCATCGGAAAGGGTTTCGGGGGGGTGGAGGCGGATGTCGAAGATGACGGTGCCCTGGCCGGAAAAATTCCAGGTGTAGTTCCAGTGGGATTGCTGGACCGTTTGCCATTGGTTGGCGGCAGGATCGAAGCGGGCGAGGAAAAGTTCCGTGCCTTCGGCGGTGTTTTTGTGATAGGCGAGGACGGGGCGGTGCTGGGGATCGAAGCCGATGAGGGTGTTGTTGTTGATGATGCCGCCCTTGGGGGGGACGGGATCGACGATGGTGTCGGGGGTGAGGGTGATGGGGAGGGTGAGGGGTTTGCCGGCGGCATTTTCCCAGTGGACCAGGTCTTTGGAGCGGGCGTAGGAGAGGTCGTGGTTGGAGGAGCAGTCGGGGGAATTGCGCCAGACCCAGGTGAGGTGGTAATTACCGTCGGGGCCGGAGGTGGGGCCGACGGAGTAGGCGTTGGATTTTTTCTGGCCGTCGAGGAGGGGCTGGTCGAGGAGGCGCGTCCAGGTTTGATTTTCCGGGTGGTAGAGGTTGTAGAGGTCGTCGCCCTGGCCGGAGCGGCCGTCGCGGTAGGCGAAGACGAGTTCGTGGTTGGGGCCGGCGAGGAAGCGGGGGTAGGTGGCGGAGGCTTCGCGCGTGCCGAGCATTTTGTTGAGGGGGGCGAGGGAGGTGATGTCGCCGGGGGAGGTGGTGCGGTAGTAAAGGAGCGGGGCGGCGTGGTAGTTGCCGGAGAGGTGGAGCTGGCCGGTGGAATCGAGGGCGAGGGCGAGGGAATTGTGGGAGTCCCAGGCTGTTTTGGTGGGCGGCTGGCCGGGGGCGGCATCGGGGAGGGTGTATTGTTTCCATTCACGGGCGGCGAGGGGGCGCGAAGCGAGGGTGAGCTGGCGATCGGCATTGTAGTAGGCGACGTATTGGGTGCTGGTTTTGGGATCGGTGAGGAGGGCGTAAGGGACGGGGTAGGCGGAGAAGATGGGGGCGATGTCGAGGGCGCGGGGCGGGGTTTCGGCGCGGGCCGTGGGGGCGAGGAGCGCCAGGAGGGACAGGGTGAGGAGGCGGGCCGGTGACGGGGGGAAGGTGGTGTGCATGGGGGGATTGTAGTGGGGAATGGTGGGAAGGGTGAATGGGGAAAAGCGAGCGGTGCGGAACGGGGGGGAGGTGATGGTGGGTTGGGTGTGCGGACGGGGAGGTGAACCACGGAGGGCACGGAGAGCACGGAGGGGGGCGACGGGCATTGGCCGCGGATGTGGCGGATGGTGCGGGGGTTCTCACAGAGGGCACAGAGGGGGATCGGAGATGGATTTTGTGGGGCGGTGGGGACGCGTTAGACGGAGGCGGTGATGGCGCTCAAGCAGGAGGCGTTCAGCCAGAAAACGAGGGCGCTGAGGCCGAGTGAGGAGAGGATCGAGGTCCAGCTGCATCCCAGCAGAAGACAGGAGACGTTGGCGTTGGCCGGGCATTGCGTTGTCACGCTCCCGATGGAATCATCATTGTGCAACGCCGCGCGACATAATGAGAGGACGGGTCGGCGGGGGAATGGAAAGGTTCTGGAACATGGGACGAACCCTGTGCGGATTTAAGGCGGCGATCCTGTTTGTGGGGATCTCCATGGGCGGTTGCATGGGTGGCGCTCATGGGGGCCGGGCTTTGCGTCAGGGAGCGGAGGCTGGCGGGGAGGTCGTGTGGGAACGGTATGAAGTGCTCACGATGCTTGGCCATGAGCGTTCGCCGGCAGTGTTGCATGTACCTGCCCCGGGAACGGAGGACGAGGTTCAGCGGGCGCCGGTTCCCTTAGGGCCTGTGCAGAGGGAAGCGCTGCGTGAGATTCGGGAGAGGGTTGAAACGGCGGTAGCACCGGAGACGTGGAAGGTTAAGGGGGGGACCATTGGAGAAATTCGGGCCGAGACGGGCGGCATATTGGCGGTGAAGCAGACCCGGAAAAACCAAGCGCAGGTAGCGGAGGCCCTCGCGGGGTTGCGGGAGACGCGCGAGTTGCAAGTGCGTGTGCAGGCGCGGGTGCTGCTGCTGCCGGAGGAGCGGTACGTGGCGTGGTCAGGTGGGGGTGCTGAACAGGCCGACATGGCCGTTTGGGATATAGATTTATTGCGGAAGCGACTGGGCGAAATACGGGAAGACCCGGGGGCGTGGTCGGTCATGGGGCCGGCGGTGATCGTGAGAGATGGTGAGCCCGTGGGGTTGCGGTTCGGCGGGAAAGGCGAGCAGGGCGTTGTGGGAGGTTTTCGCGTAGCCGTGTGTGCAACGCTGTCAGAGGATCGACGGTATCAATCGATCGAGGTGGCGATTGCGCTGGGCGAGCACCCGCCAGCGGCGAAGCGGGAGTTTCGGATCATGGCGCCGGATGGGGCGGGGGCAGTCTGTTGCTTTTTGGGAAAGGTAAATGCGAAGGACGGGGAGGAACGGCGGGCTGTGTTGCTGCTGCGGTCCGGGTTGCTAAGAGGGGAATGACCACGCGTGTGACACGCATTGGGGGAGGGAGGGCCGAATTCGGTTACGGGGAGGCGGTGAGGGTGATCGGGAGGCGGAGGGGATCGGCGAAGACTTCGGTGATGAATTTGGTGCGGTCGAAGGGATCGAGGGGCTGTTCATCGGGGTTGAGGTCGGTGGGGGTGAGGACGATTTCCGCGGGGCCGGGATGGGGGAGGTGCAGGGGGACCCTGGTGGAATCGAGGCGGCGGGAATCGAAGCCGCCGTGCATGGTGGGGTTGAGGGTCATGGTCTGGAACTCGAAGGGCCAGTGGGAATCGCCCTGGACGAGTTCGACGGTGAAGGTGCCATGGAGGGGCGGGAATTCCTGGCGGAATTCGAAGGCATTGGTGCCGCCGGGGGTGGGAACGGGGAGGGTTGTGGACAGGAGGGAGAGGGATTTGAGGAGGGCGGCGTGGGCGGCGGGATCGTGGTTGAGGGTGATGAAGGGGGTGGAGGCGGGGACGACTTCGAAGGAGAGGGTGGAGGAGCTGGTGGAGGTTCCGGGAGGAGACGCGATGGGCGGGTAGGTGGTGGAGAGATTGCAGTCGAGGGTAGCGGTGTGGGTGCCGAGGGAGAGGGCGGGGGCGTTTTCGGGGAAGGGGTGGATGCCGAAGGAGGCGCCGCCCCAGCCGCCGGCG
>JBEHXY010000394.1:0-3979 GCA_048498455.1 Planctomycetota bacterium
CCATGCGAGACTGACCATGGACCCCAAGCCACGCCCCAACCACCAGCGCTACCTCGCCATCCTCCGCGCCATGACCCCCGAACAACGCCTCCTCAAATCCTTCGAACTCACCGCCCTCTCCCGCCAACTCCTGAAAGACGGCCTCCGCAACCGCCACCCCCACGCCTCCGAGTCCGACCTCCACCAGCTCTACCTCGCAAGGCTGAAAAAATGTCACAGCAGGACCTCCTCCTCCACGCCGTCCGCACCCTCGAAGCCGCCCGAGTCCCCTACATGATCACCGGCTCCACCGCCTCCAGTATCCAGGGAAACCCCCGCACCACCCACGACATCGACATCGTGGTCGATCTTGCTCCCGAAGCCATCCCCGCCATTCTCGCCGCCTTTCCACCCCCGCGCTTCTACGCCGATGAAGATTCCATCCGCGACGCCATCGCCACCCGCTTCATGTTCAACATCCTCGACACCGACAGCGGCGACAAAGTCGACTTCTGGCTCCTCAAGCCCGGCGACTTCGAAAAATCAGCCTTCGACCGCCGCTACCGCGAAACCACCCTCGGCATCCAACTCGCCCTCCCCCAGCCCGAAGACACCATCCTCCGCAAACTCCTCTGGTCCCGCGAATCCGGCGGCAGCGAAAAACAAATCGCCGACTGCATCGGTGTGTACGAAGTAAACTACTCCAATCTCGATTTCGACTACCTCCGCGATTGGGCGCGCACGCTGGGAGTGGAAGAGGGTTTGAAAAGTGTAGAGGCACTCGCGCAGCCTTGACGCCTCGGCGGACCAATTTGCGGGAAGGAGACCAATCAATGCATGACCAACGCCCCATCAGCACCCCCCGCAGGCCCCTGTCGACGCCCTCGTCCACACACCTCGAATACGCCCCCGAAACCGTCACGCCCGGCCAACTCACCGCCGCCCGATGGATGCAACGCTCCATCCTCACGTGCGGGGTCCTCCCCATGACCCTTGGCCTGCTGATACTCTTGGGATACGCGGTCACAGGGTGGTACGTCCTCCCCTTCCTCGGCTTCTTCATCATGCTCCCGGCAGGGGGTCTCTGCGTACTCACCGGCTTGGGCACCTTGCTCGGTTGGGCAATACAGGAACACCGGAATGCGCGAGTGCTACAAAGGCCCTACAGGTTCGGCTTCCTCGTGTTTGCCGCCCTCCTGTTGCTTTCCAACTTCGCCGTGGCATTTGGCTGCGCCTATGTAGGCCAGCGACTCATCGATGCCCGCATGGGACCCGACTAACCTCGCCACTTGACCTATCCCCTACAATTCCTGTAAAACGAGTAGGCCTTATCTCTCACCAAGGTTCCGCCCATGGCTGCTGACAACCAAAAACGCGTGTACGGGTCGATCTTTGACCTCCTGCCCAACGTCGACAACCCCACCCCCCTCGTCCGGCTCCACAAGCTGGTGCCCTCGGAGAAGTTTGAGCTTTACGCCAAGCTGGAGTGGGTCAACCCCTTCGGCTCCGTGAAGGACCGGGCGGCGTGGTACATGCTCAAGGAACTCGAAGCCAACGGACAGCTTTCCGAACAGCGGGGCATCGTCGAAGCCTCCTCCGGCAACACCGGCCTCTCGCTCACCGCCCTCGCCCGCGCCCGCGGCTACCGTGCCCGCGTGGTCATTCCGAACAAGGTGCCGCTGGAAAAAAAGATCCTCCTGAAGATCGCCGGGGCGGAACTCGACGTTCTCAACGACTCCGTCTGCCCCGCCCCCGGCATGGGCGACGGCTCGATCAACCTCGCCAAGACCCACGCCCGCGCCCAGCCCGATCGCTACATCATGCCCAACCAGTACGAGAATGAGCAGAACATACGGGCGCATTACGAGACAACCGGGCCGGAAATCTGGAAACAAACCGACGGCCGCATCACCCATTTCTTCGCATCGCTGGGCACCTGCGGCACCGTGATGGGCGTGGGCAAGTTCCTGAAAGAGAAAAATCCCAAGGTCAAGATCATCGCCGTGCAGCCCAGCGAGGGCCACGACGTTCCCGGCATCCGCAACATCTCGCAGCTGGATGTCAGCAAACTCTTCGACCGCTCGCTGGTGGATGACGTGATGGAGATCGATCACGAGCTGGCGTACCGCCGGGCGGTCGATCTCGCCCAATCCGAAGGCCTGCTCGCCGGGCCCAGCGCCGCCCTGATTTTCGAGGGCGCCCGGCGCGTGGTCGAGCGTACCCCTGTCGGCGTGGGCGTGATGATCTTCTGCGACAACGTGTTTAAGTACACCAGCAACATGGTGAAGCATCTCCCGGAGCTCGGAGCCGGCACGAGCGCGTAATCCCGCATCCGCTATTTTTCATAAGAAGGACGAAACTCATGGCCACCTACGCCCACCCGGAAGTGCTTGTCGAGACAAACTGGGTCAAAGACAACATGAACAAACCCGGCATCAAGCTCGTGGAAGTGGATGTCGACACCAAGGCCTACGACGCGGGGCACATTCCCGGCGCCATCGGCTTCAACTGGCAGACGCAGTTGCAGGACCAGGTGCGGCGCGACATTCCCACCCAGGCGGAGCTCGAGAAGCTCCTTGGCGACGCCGGCATCTCCCCCAGCGACACGATCATTCTTTATGGCGACAACCACAACTGGTTCGCCGCTTACGCCTTCTGGATCCTCAAGTATTATGGCCACAAGGATATCCGCCTGATGAACGGCGGCCGCGTGAAGTGGCTCAACGAAAATGACAAACCCCTGACCACCGACAAGCCCACCCCGACGCCCACCACCTACAAGATCACCGCGACGCACCCGGAACTCCGGGCGATGCTGCCGGAAGTGCTCGGCATCGCGACCGGCAAGTCGGCGAACCTCGTCGACGTGCGCTCGCCGGACGAATTCACCGGCAAGGTGATCGCCCCTCCGGGCATGTCGGAAACGGCGCAGCGCGGCGGTCACATTCCCGGCGCCAAGTCCGTCCCGTGGGCGACGGCGGTCAACACCGCGGACTCGACCTTCAAGCCGGTCGACGAGCTGCGCGACATTTACCTGAAGCAGAAGGAAGTCGATTCGGGCAAGCCGACGGTCGCTTATTGCCGCATCGGCGAGCGTTCGAGCCACACGTGGTTCGTGCTCAAATACCTGATCGGCCTTGAGAACGTGAAGAACTACGACGGCTCATGGACCGAGTATGGCAACCTGGTGGCGGCGCCTATCGAGAAGTAAGGCACACGCCGCGCCGACGCCTGAAAACTGTTTGAATTCCCTGTCCTGAGGGTTAGAGTGGACCCGCGAACGGCTCCCGTTTTGATGGGACATGGGCATGAAACGACTGGCACTGGTTTGTCTCCTGACGGTCCTGGGTTCACGGGTATGCGCTGCTGAAGGCGGCGCTCCCTATCTGGCAACGGTGCGGCAATTCGCCGACACGCTGCTCGAGAAGGGCCGGGACACCTATGGCCCCAGGAAGACGGCGCTCTGGTGCGGCGTCATCAACGTCGAGGACTACTCGGTCCCGCAATCCGCCAAGGACGTTCCGCCGACCCCCGGGGTGCGCGAGAAGGATCGCTCCGTCGGCGGCTGCAACATGTACCAGGATGTCAGCGCCATTCACGTGTTTCGTGCGCTGTCGAAAGTGACCGGCGACGATCGCTATGCGCAGGCGACCCGCGATTACATCAAGGATTATTTCCAGGTGGCGCAGAGCCCTGTGACGGGGCAACTGGCGTGGGGCGAGCACGCCTATTACGACGTCTTCAAGGACAAGGTCGGCGGTCCGGCAATTCATGAATTGCTGGAATGGACGCCGCCTTGGGAACTGTTCTGGGAAGTGAACCCGGAGGGGACGACGCGGGAAATCACGGCGCTTAAGTACCATTTCTGCGCCGAGGATCCGGCCACCGCGGGCTGGATGTTCAACCGGCACGCGGATTATGGCAAGGTCATGTACGAGCCGACGGATTTCACGACGCGCCTGCGCAGCATGCCGTGGATCAAGCACTCGGGGCTGTACGC
>JBEHXY010000395.1:0-3960 GCA_048498455.1 Planctomycetota bacterium
TGGAGCTTGGGCGCCATGAAAAGCGTGCAGTAATCCCCCACTGTCAGATCATCAGACGTCAACGCCGCCTTGGGAGCGCTGCTCTGAGCGGCGGCGATGGAAGCGGCGGACAGCAGAAGGAGGGGGGCTGCATATTTGCGCACCATTTGCTTCTCCCTTATTGAAAGCGCATGAAATGACGAACCGGGACGTGACTGGTGTCCGAGTATAAATCCGTGGCGGCGCCGGGGCCAGAGAAAGGGGCAAAATCCCGGCTGCCAGGGGGACCGAAAGGGGATGGCCCGCTGCCCCGGGGGCGCGGTCACTCGTTGGGAGCGGGCGTGGCGCCGGGGCGGTTGGCGCTCGACGAGCTGCCGTTCAGGTAGGACATGATGCGGTCCAGCACCAGCCGCGACATGTTGTTGGGTCCCAGCAGGCTGACATCCACCTTCACTTCGGTCATGCGATCGGTGCGGCGAACCAGCGTGCAGACGACTTCCTGTCCGCGATCGTCCTTGAAGATGATCTTCTGCTGGTCGGGGTGCACTTCGACGCGGACAAACTTCAGCCCCAGGTCGGAGCTGGCGGTCTTGGTCGCGGTGATGGCGCGGTCCACCGGCACATTGGTGAAGCGGTCGCTCTTGCCCGCCCGCATCGCGGCGTCCAGGGCGTCGAACGCCGAGCTCACCGCCTCCCCGCCGGCGCTGGCCGCCTCGCACCCGGACAATCCCGTGACAAGCAGCGCCGAGGCGCCGGTGAACAGGGCGGTGGCTGCGATGCGGCGGAAGGTAGTGGCGGCCATGAAACGCTCCAAAAAGGGAAGAGGAAGTGAAATCCAGACGGGCGATGGGGTGGGTGCAACCGCTGTTCCTAAAACGACACACGCCGGGCGGAAACGTTTAATATAGTCCGGAACAGTTCTGCACCGGCTTCGGAGGATCATATGCGCTTGGAGCTCTCGGCGTCTCTTCTGGCACTCTCGGTTTTGGCGGTCGCGGCCCGGGCGGCGGACCCGGCGGCCGCCGCGGCGCCCTGGTCGCTGCGCATGGCCGAAGGCCTGGTGGCCCGCTATCCCAAGGGCACGATGTTCGAACAGAAAAGGCCCACCGATGAACCCAAGTGGTCCTACTCGGTCGCACTGGTTGTGCGGGCGATCGGCGAGGTCGGTCTGCAGAAGAACAAACCGGTGCTGGTGGATTACGCCCGCAACTACGCGGATGTGTTCGTCAGTGATGAGGGCAAAGTCGATCCGAAAAAGTACACGGCCGAGGAGTACCGCCTCGATGACATCGCGCCGGGCAAGCTGCTGCTGATGCTTTCGCAGAACACCAAGAACGGCAAGTATCTGAAAGCCGCGGACCAGCTCGTGGAGCAGTTCAAAAATCAGCCGCGAAATCCCGATGGCGGGTTCTGGCACAAGAAGGTGTATCCGCGGCAGATGTGGGCGGACGGCATCTACATGGGCTGCCCGTTCCTGGCGGAATATGCGTATCTGTCGAACCGCGAGAATTTTTATGATGAGGCGGCGACGCAGATCGTGCTTTTTGCCAACCATGCGCTGGACCAGAAGACGGGGCTGGTGTGGCATGCGTATGACGATGCGAAAGAGCAGAAGTGGGCGGACAAGCAGACGGGTTTGAGTCCCAACTTCTGGGGGCGGGCGGTGGGGTGGTATGCGGCGGGGATTGTGGAGACGCTGGACTATCTGCCGGCCAAACATCCGCAGCGCGGGGCGGTGATCAAGGTGCTGCAGGAGCTGGCGGCGGGGATTGAGAAGGTGCAGGACAAGGAATCGGGGGTGTGGTGGCAGGTGCTGAACATGCCGGGGAAGGAAGGGAATTACCAGGAGGCGTCGGCGTCGTGCATGTTCACGTATGCCTTGGCGAAGGCCGCGCGGATGGGTTATATCGACGCTCATTACTTAAGCGTGGCCAAGAAGGGGTATGCGGGGGTTTTGAAGGAGTTTGTGCGGGATGATCCGCATGGGGGGCTGATGCTGATCAACACCTGCTCGGTGGCGGGGCTGGGTGGAAATCCCTACCGGGATGGCTCGTACGAGTATTACATTTCGGAGCCCAAGGCGACGAACGATCCCAAGGGGCTGGGGCCGTTTTTGTTCGCCAGCCTCGAGATGGAGCGTCCCGAGGCTGGCGGACATTGAAGCCGTCCAGGCGGTATGCGGTTGTCAGTGAGCCTTCTCGGTCTCCACGGTGATGTGGGGCAGCGGGTAGGCCTTGGTGAATTCTTCGACTTCGGTGCGGATGGCGGCGAGCTTCGCATCGTCGCCGGCGGCGAGGACGGCGCGGTCGAACCACGCAGCGACCTTTTTCATTTCGGGTTCCTTGAGGCCGCGGGTGGTGAGGGCGGGGGTGCCGACGCGGATGCCGGAGGTTTCCATCGCCTTGCGGGTGTCGAAGGGGACCATGTTTTTGTTGGTGATGATGCCGGCGGTCTGGAGCCAGAGTTCAACCTGGGCACCGGTGAGGTTGGCGTCCTTGGCGCGGAGGTCGATGAGCATGAGGTGGTTGTCGGTGCCGCCGGTGACGAGGCGGTAGCCCTTCTCGACGAACGCTTCGGCGAGGGCTTTGGCGTTGGCGATGACCTGGCCGGAGTAGGTTTTGAACTCGGGCTTGAGGGCTTCGCCGAAGGCGGCGGCCTTGGCGGCGATGATGTGCATGAGCGGTCCGCCCTGGAGGCCGGGGAAGACGGCGGAGTCGATCTTCTTGGCCCAGTCGGCCTTGCACATGGTCATGCCGGCGCGGGGGCCGCGGAGGGTTTTGTGGGTGGTGGTGGTGACGAAGTCGGCGACGGGGACGGGGGAGGGGTGGTGGCCGGTGGCGACGAGGCCGGCGATGTGGGCGATGTCGGCCATGAGCAGGGCGCCGGTTTCGTCGGCGATTTCCTTGAAGGCGTTCCAGTCCCACGTGCGGGGGTAGGCGGAGGCGCCGGTGATGATGAGCTTGGGCTTGTGTTCCTTGGCGGCCTTGCGGACTTCGGCCATGTCGATGCGTTCGGTCTGCTGGTTGAGCTGGTAATGGACGGCCTTGAACCATTTGCCGGACATGTTCACGGACTTGCCATGGGTGAGATGGCCGCCGTGGTCGAGGTGGAGGCCGAGGATGGTGTCGCCGGGGGTGAGGGCGGCGAGGAAGACGGCCTGGTTGGCTTGGGAGCCGGAGTGGGGCTGGACGTTGACGTGGTCGCAGTTGAAGAGCTGCTTGGCGCGATCGCGGGCGAGGTTCTCGACGACGTCGACGAACTGGCAGCCGCCGTAGTAGCGCTTGCCGGGGTAGCCTTCGGCGTACTTGTTGGTGAGGGGCGTCGCGGCGGCGGCGAGGACGGCGGGGGCGACGTGGTTTTCGGAGGCGATGAGCTCGAGGGTGGATTCCTGGCGGCAGGTCTCGTCGACGATGGCTTGCCAGAGGGCAGGGTCGGATTGCTGAATGGGGTTCATGTGGGCCTCGTTTCGGGTCGGTGATTCGGGGGGGAGGAGAGATTGTAGCGGAAGGGGGGGAAGAGTGACTAGTGAAGCTTGAGTGAGGAGTGGTGGGTAAGCGAATGAGTGAGTGGTGAGTGGGGTGGACAGGTGGCCAAGTTGTTTGGACAGGTGACCATTTTGCGATGGTTGTAAGTGGTTGTGGGTTTTAGGGTTGGCGGATGTGTCCAGAGGTGGCCAAATGTTTTTGCTGGATGTGTGGAGTGGGGCAAGGTGCGCATGGGGGTTGGCCAGGTGCTCATTTTTCTTCTTTTGCGTATTAGCGGTAGGTTGTGTGTGTTGAAGGGGTTGTGGGTGGCTGGCGGGCGGGGTGGGCGGGTGCTCATGGTTTTTCTGCTGGCGCGGGGACCGGGAGACGGGGACACCAAGGCACGAAGACTCCAAGGCACCAAGACGGGCGGGAGGACTGGGACTGGGAGGGAGGACGACGACGAATGGATTTTCCACAAATGAACACAAATGATCACAAATGGGTTGGGGCATGG
>JBEHXY010000396.1:0-3958 GCA_048498455.1 Planctomycetota bacterium
TGCAGCGGCTGGGGGCGCTCACCAACGGCTCCACCATCTTCACCGGCGCGCTCACCGCCCTCTATGTCAGCCTCCTGATGCTCCTGCTGCTGGTCGTGTTGCGCATGGCCCTTCGCCGGAAAATCCTCGCGGCCATCGGCTTCGTCGCCGTCATCCTTGCCGCCACCGGGCGCTGGAATCCTCTCGAGCCCGTCAGCGTGCTGGTCCAGCTCGTGGTCGCCTCGCTGTTCCTCGGCGTGATGGTGCGCAATGGCCTGGTCGCCCTGGTCGCCTGCCTCGTGATGCGCAACCTGCTGGAAGATTTTCCCATCACCGCGGAGTGGGGCGTCTGGTATCGCTGGGCCGCGGTCACGCCGCTGGTCCTCGCCGTGCTCCTTCTCCTGGTCAGCTTCTACGCCTCGGTCGGCGGCCGCCCGCTGATTTCCGTCCGCTGGGGCGAGCGGGGATAAGCGCATGACCGACACCATGCCGGATGCCGTTCAGACCGACCGCGAAGTGGGCCGCGTCGAAACCGATATGTTCTGCAGCGTCTGCGGATACAACCTGCACTCGCTGGCGGTCATCCTGGATGGCCGGCTGGGCATTCCCATCGTCCGCTGCTCAGAGTGCGGCAAGTTCCATGCAGCCGGCCTCGTCACCGGCGCCGGCCGTCTGTGGCTCTCCCGTCTCGCCCGCATCCTGATCGTGGCATGGGTATCGTTCCTCCTCACCGCCGTCGCGGGATGGGGCCTCGCCATGTTCGCCATGGACATCTTCTCCGTCGAAGGCTTCTCGCATTACCGGGTGCTCGATCCCGCGCTGGGCGGAGCCTGGGGACTCGTCGAGAGCTCCGCCTCCGATTTCGGCGGCGAGGCCAATTACTGGGCAGCCCGCGCCGTCCTGCTCCTGTGCTCGGCGGCCGCCGGCTTCGGCCTGGCCTCCCTGGCCACCGTCTTCGTCGCCCACATTCGCCGCGAGTGGTGGCTGCTCACCTCCCTCCTGCCCCTGGGCGTCGGATCCTTCGTCTTCTATATGTATGAGGTCGGCGGCGGCATGCACTTCTTTGACCACAGCTTCCCCGCCTGGGCGGTGGCCCTCCAGGTGCTCACGCAGATTCTCGGCGTCGTCCTGGGGGTGATGCTCGGCAGGACCGTCGTCCGCGCCCTTCTCCGCGTCCTGCTCACGCGCAAAATGCTCCAGCACGTGGCCTTCCTCTGGCAGGTCGATGGCCGCACCGTGCCCGGACCGCGCCCGGTGTGACCCGCACCCCGCCCCTAAGGTCTCCAACCATTTTCCAGGGTTGCGCGGCGCGACCGGCGCGGAAGCTCACCGATTCACTTCCCAAACCAGGTGCGCCAACTCCGGCAATATCAGCTTGCTCATCGCCAACTCCACCGCGTTGGGCGAACCCGGAATCGAGAACACCAGCGTGTGCCGCGCGCTTTCCGCGGACACGCCCGCGCCCGGTGGGGGGGTGAGGATGATCCCCGCCGTGGCCCGCGAAAGCAGCGCCCCCGAGCCGATCGTCTGGTAGGAAAGAAAACGGAAAATTTCCCCGAACCCCGGAAGCGTCTTGTGCAGGCTTCCCGCCACCGCATCGAACGTGTTGTCGCGCCGCGACACCCCCGTGCCCCCGTTCAGAATGATCGCCTGGATGTCCGCCCGCGCGGTGAGTTCCGCCAGCAGCGCCCGGATCTGGTCGGGTTCGTCCCGGGCGATCGTGTGAAAGGGATGCGTGTGGCCCTGGGATTCCAGCAGCTCCCGGATCAACCGCCCCGAATCGTCCGTGGCCTCGGTGCGCGAATCGGAACAGGTGATCACCGCGCACGCGATCGGCCGGTGGCCCGCGGCGGCTTTGTGGTCCTGGTATCCCATGGCAACTCTCCGGGCGACGTCCTGGCAACGCTGGCCGGCATTGTATCCGCGCAAAGAGCAACGCGCGAAGAGGCCAGACAACGGCCTGGAAGAGAACCATCAGGAAAAATTCCGCCGCGCCCCGACGCCGCCGCTCAATGCGCCGCGCTGGCGTCATCCGGCTGCGTCACCATGGGCCGCACTTCCAGTACATCCTGCGGCAGGAAGGTGCTTTCCGGTTCCGACACCATGATCGACGCCGACGGGCCATCCGACCAGTAGCGGATCGTCGCATCCCCCTCCGGCGTGGGCACCAGCGTCAGCTCTCCATCCCCCGAAAGCGGAAAGTCCGTCAGCGCCACCACAAACAGCGTGAAGTTCTTGTGGTTGGCGCGATACCGGCCGAACGCCGCCGGCCGACCCACCAGCGTCGTCACGCCCCCGCCCAGAAACTGCGTCCCCGGCTTGGGCTCCGGCAGCGTCGCGAAAAACGACAGCGGCGAGCTCGCAAACGTCGACCCCAGGTTCGATGGCTGCGTCCCCGGCACCTCGATCGGCGAATCCACCGCCGCCACCGCCGCCGCCGGAAGCTCCGCCAGCCGGTGATGGCCATCCGGCGGCAACAGCCACGCCGTCGCCGGCGCCAGCAGCATCAACACAATCGCCGCCGCCGCCGCCGCACGGAACCGCGTCAGGAACCGGCTGTGACGATACCGCGGCATCTGCGCCGGAATCGCCAGCAGGTGCTCCATCAATGCTTCGGGGATCGGCGTTTCCAGCGGCTCCCGCATCCCCTGCGCCTCCGCCACCAGCTGCGCGTACTGGCTCCGCACCTCTTCGGGCGCCGCAGCCAGTGCCGCCTCAAACTCAATGCGCACCGGATCATCCGCCTGCAACAGGCTGATCGATTCCAGATATTCGTCGTGAAAATTCATGGGCTCTCCAGCTGCGGGGCCGCTGCTTCGGGCGAGGAGGGCGGGGCCGATGCCAGCGCCGGAGCGCTGACCATGGCCGGGGGGGATCCATGCGCCGGGGCGAGGTCAGGCGTCAGCACGGATCGCAGCGCCTGCCGGGCGCGATGTAACCGGGAAAGGACCGTCCCCAACGGGATCTTCAGGAGGTCGGCCGCCTCCTGACACGAATATCCTTCCATCACGACCAGCAGGAAGGGAAGTTTCAAGTCCTCATCTATTTGATCTAGTGCCCGCTGGACGAAGTCTGATTCGGCAATAAGTGCAACTGCATCGGGACCCTGCGCCCCGGCAGCGTCCAAGGCATCCTGGTTGTGCAGAGGCCGCAACCGCCGGCTGGAGTCACGAAGATGGTGCGACCACCGGTTCCGCAGGATCTGAAACAGCCACGCCCGTGCTTTTTCCGGGTCCGACAGTTTGTCGCGGAACTTCCACGCCTCACAAAAAGTCTCTTGCAGCAGGTCCTCCGCCAGCTCCCGCTTCCCGCACAAACGCACCGCCAGCCGGTACAAACCCGGGGCCCACTCCCGCACCCAGTTTTCATATTCTTGTTGGCGTGGATCAGCCATGGCTCACTGCGGCGGGAATTTTTTTGGTCGCCGGCGAATAAAACAAAAGCCGCCGGGCACCACCAAGAGACGGATCAACCACATCATAACAGATGTGCCCGTCCAAGGGTGCTCGATTCGGATAAACGTTCCCACGTGGAAATCCGGATCTTCTTGCTACCAGACAACTTGCGTTTTTGTCGGGCCCGGGTGGGATTGCAGGTCGCTGCCCGGGCCCGCTGTTTTTCTAAGAGGCGCGGATCGCATCGCCGAACCGCGCAAAAACCGCCCAAAACCGTTGCACGGAGCGGTCTCGGACGGGGGGGAATCAGTCGTCTACCGGTTGGAGAGAAAGCCCCCGCGCGGGCAACGGGTTGGGTGGGGGGGCACCATGCAGACAAGGGGATTCACCCCACGCGCATCCGGGCTCCACAGCCATCCCACCCCCCGGATGCACCTCGCAGCCGTCTTGACTGGACGGCTGTGATCCTTTTTGCGACCACCTGCCCCCCACCCACCCCCCCCCAATACCGCCGCCTACCCCCTCTACCCGTTGTGGCGGGACCTCCCTTCCCACACTCCCGCTTCTTGCTGCCCGCGCGGGGC
>JBEHXY010000397.1:0-3957 GCA_048498455.1 Planctomycetota bacterium
TCCCTCTTCCCCCAAGCCGCCCACATCTGCGGCAAAGTCGGATATGCCCCGTATGAGCTTCCGGGTTCGCACGCGCTGGGGGCGAATATCGCCAGCACGTTCGCGCAGGGCTTCAACTCGGTGATCCTGGAAAATCATGGCGTGGTGGTCGGGGGCACGTCGCTGCAGGACGCTTTTCAGCGTTTTGAAACCCTGGAGTTTCTTGCCAAGACGCTCATCAAGGCGCGGCTGGTCGGCACGCCCAAATTCCTGTCGCCGGAGCAGCTCGCGCTTGCGGAGCGGCCCCGCGGCATGCTCCCGGAATTCGATCCGCCCCCGCCCACCACGCACGAAAAAGCGCTGCGCCAGCAGCTTTCCGATTTCATCCGGCGGGGGTATCGCCAGCGCCTGCTGACCTCGACCGGCGGCTCATTTTCCGCGCGCGTCGATCCGCAGACATTCCTGATTTCCTGCACCGGGGTGGACCGCAAATCGCTCGACCTCAACGGCCTTGCGTTGATCCACAAGGGCCGCACCGAAGCGGGCAAACGTCCATCGCGGGCGGTCGCGCTGCATGCGGCGATTTACGCGAGCCATCCCGAGGTGCACGCGATCGCCAACGCGCTGTCCGTCAACGCCACCGCCTTCAGCGTGACGGGCGCCCCGCTGGATGCCCGCACGATCCCGGAATCCTACATTTTCCTGCGTGACGTCGGCACGCTGCCCTATGCCGACCAGTTCGCCGACGGCGGTGCGATCGCCTCGCAAATCTCCATGCGGCGGCCCGCGATGCTGATGGAAAATGACGGCTGCCTCATTCTCGGCACCACCGTCCTCGACGCCTTCGACCGCCTCGAAGTGCTCGAATCCACGGCCGAAGCCATCATCAACGCCAAGCAGATCGCCCCCTTGGTGCCGATGGAAGATGGGCACATCCAAACGCTGATGAAAGCTTTCAACCTGGCGTGAAGCCGCCTCTCACTCCGCGCGCCGCGTTCCCACCACGCAGCGCGGCTGCACCGCCGCATCCTTGATCACGCGGACGTTCTCCAGCCACCCCGCCTCTTCCAGCAGGCTCTTCAACGCCGGCCCCTGGTCGTGCTGCATCTCCATGATCAGGATCCCCCCCGGCTCCAGAAAGCCCCGCGCCTGGTCCACGATCCGCCGATGAAAATCCATCCCATCCGCGCCGCCATCCAGCGCCAGCCGCGGCTCGTGTTCCCGGATCCCCACCGGCAGCTCCGCCACGCCCGCGGTCGGAATGTAGGGCGGATTCGATGCGATCACATGAAACATCCGCGGGCCGGGCATCCCCTCGATCGCGCCGAACAAATCGCCTTTGAAGAATTCCACCCGCCCGTTCACCCCCTGCGCCTCGGCGTTCCCCCGTGCCACCGCCAGCGCCTTCTCCGAGACATCCGTCGCCGTCACCACCGCCGTCGGCAAATGCTTCGCCAGCGCAATAGCGATCGCCCCGCTGCCCGTGCACAGGTCCAGGATCTTCGGCGACCCCTCGCCCGCCCACTCCGCCCGCTGCCGCGCATGGGAAATCACGAACTCCACCAGCGTCTCGGTGTCCGGCCGGGGAATCAGCACATCCCGCGTCACCGTCAATTCCATCGAGAAAAACCACGCCTTCCCCGTCAGGTACGCGACCGGCACGTGCTGGGAACGCTGCTTGACCAGCTCCCGAAAGGCCGCCGTCTCCGCCTCCGGCGGCACCTTTTCATACTGCGTGTAGAGCGCCATGCGCGAACATTTCAGCACGTGCGAAAGCAGCAGCTCGGCCGACAGCCGCGGCTCGTCCACCCCCTTGCGCGAAAAAAAATCCGCCGTCCATGTCAGCAGCGAGCCGACCGTCCATACCTGCGTCGGAGATGATCCCATCCCCGAGTTGTATCATGGCCCCCTCGTTCCTTCTAGCGGCACAGCCCCCCCACCGATTCCGGGCTTGGGTTTTGCGTTTTAGCTTTTAACCCCCCTCCTCGCCGCGTGGTATGATGCCCCCACACGGGCGAAGGACTCATCGAGGCACCATGAGCGATCAACAACTTCCATCTGCAACCCCACCGGCCGCCCCGGTCCCGGCCGCCGCCGTTGCCACTCCCGCCGCGGCTCCGGGCGCCACCGCGGTCGCCGCAGCGCCGCAGCGCCCGCAGACCTGGGGCCGGCGTTACGGCTTCCTCTGCTCCTACTGCTCCAGCCGCCTCGAAGCCGTCGAATCGATGGCCGGCCAATCCGGCACCTGCCCCACCTGCGGCAACACCATCGTCATCCCCATCCTCGACAACCGCGGCCGCCTCATCGATCCTACCTCCGGCAAGGTCATCAAGCAGGACCCGCACCCGGTCCATGCCTACGCGGCCGCCGGCCACAAAGCCCCGCAAATCGTCCCCACTCCCTCCGGCGACCGCCAGATCCGCTGCCCGCGCTGCGCCCGCCTCAACCCCCTCGCCGTCAACAACTGCCTCGGCTGCGGTCTGCCCTTCACCATGGAAGGCACCGCCGGCGACGCCATGTCGGGCACCAACACCTGGGCCGTCGCCTCGCTTGTCCTGGGCATCGTCACCATCGTCGGCGGCTTCTGCCTGCTGGTCCCGCCCATCCTCGCCATCATCTTCGGCTTCATCGCCCTGCGCGGAAACAACAACCCCTCCGGCCAATCCTCCGGCTTCGGCATCGCCATCGCCGGCATGATCCTCGGCACCATCGGCCTCGTCATCGGCGGCATCATGTGGGCCAACATGATCCGCTGACCCACCCGCCTGTTCCCTCGGAGCTTCGCCCTTTATGTCCAATACCCCCCTGCCCGTTCCCGCTTCCGATGCCCCGCTCGGGCCCGCCGCCCGCACCGGCAACACCGCCTTCGCCACCTCCATCGGGCTGCTCCTGCTCCGCCTCGCCCTTGGCTGGACCTTCATCTTTCATGGCGCACAACACTCTTTCGGCGCCTTCCACGGCCCTGGCATCCAAGGCACCGCCACCATGTTCGCCACCATGGGCCTCCCCTCCTTCCTCTCCCCCACCGCCTGGGCCATCCTCGCGGGATATGGCGAATTCCTCGGCGGCATCACCATTTTCCTCGGCCTCTTCGCACGCCTCGGCACCATCCCCGTCGTCATCACGATGCTCGTCGCCATCGCCACCTTCCATGGCCCCAAGGGCTTCTCCCTCGGCGACGGCGGCTACGAATACAACTTCAACCTCATCGCCATGGCCACCGTCATCCTCCTCGCCGGCCCCGGCCTCATCTCCGTCGACGCCCTCCTCTTCCGCCGCGGCCTCTGGGCCAAAGGCGCACAACCCCTCGCCAACCCTGGCACCCGCACGTGAGCACCCCCGCATGCGCCGCACCCTCCTCCCACTCCTCGCCCTTCCCCTCCTCGTGACCTCCCCCGCCGCCGCCACCTGCGCGTACGCCCCCACCGGCGCGTTGGCCGGCGGCACCGTCACCCTCCCCCTTCCCTGAAAGCCCCCATGGCCAAACGCCCATCCACCGACGCCCACCTCGCCCGCCTCCGCACGCTGCGCCAAAATCCCACCGACCCCGCTTTGCCCCAGGCCCTCCACGAAATCCTCACCACCCGCCTCACCCACGGCATCGTTCTCAAACTCGCCGCCACGCTCGCCCGGGATTCCGTCCAGCGCCAACTCGCGCCCGATCTCGCCGCCGCGATCCCCCATTTCCTCGGCCCCGACGCGGTGAAATCCGATCCCGGCTGCGAAGGCAAAATCGAAGCCGCCAAAACCCTGATTGAATGGGAGGCCGACACCCTCCATCCCTTTATCGCACTCGCCACCTATCGCCAGCTCGAACCCCGCTATGGCGGCGAGCACGAGCCCCGTCACAAGGACACCGCCGCCGAGCTCCGCGGCCTCGCCGCCATCGCCATCGCCCGCCTTCGCCCCGAAAACGCCACCTACCTCCTCGCCGATCTTCTCGCCGACCCCGAGCCCCTCACGCGCACCAACGCCGCC
>JBEHXY010000398.1:0-3953 GCA_048498455.1 Planctomycetota bacterium
CGCCGGTGCGGCCGGTGGTGAGGGCGGCGTGGGTGGTCCATTCGGCCATGAGTTCTTCGAAGCGGCGGCCTTCTTCGGTGATGGTCCAGTCCTGGTTGAAGAGGGCGGCATCGGGTCCGCGCCAGGAATTGCCGGCCCAGAAGACCCACATGACGATGCCTTGGACCGCGGGGTGGGCGAAGGCGGTGCGATAGACGCGTTCGAGTTTTTCGGCGCGGACGCGGGGGTCGGGGTCGGCGACGTCGAACTCGGTGATCCAGATGGGAAGGCCGAGGGTGGCGAGCATGTCGAGGCGTCGGCGGAGGAGTTCGGGGTGGTTGACGATGTCTTCCGCCCAGACGTGGCCCTGGACGCCGACGGCGTCGATCGGAGCACCTTGAGCGCGGAGGGATTTGATCTGGGCGACGTAGGCGGCGGTTTCGGTGGTTTTGTAGGACTGGTCGACGCTGAGGATGTTGTAGTCATTGGTGAAGAGCTGGGCGTGGGGGTCGCGCCGGCGGGTTTGCTGGAACATCCAGGGGACGATGGCGGGGCCGAGGCGGGAGGTGAAAAAGTCGCCATGGAGGAGTTCGTTGTCGACATCCCAGGCGGTGAAGCGGGACTGGAAGTGGGAGACGACGTCGAGGCGGCGTTCCATGGCGGCGCGGAGGTCGTCGCCGGTGAGCTGCGCGAGCCAGGGCTGCTGCCATTTGGCGACTTCCCAGAAGACGTTGTGGCCACGGACGGGGATGTGGTTGGCATCGCACCAGGCGAGGAGTGCGTCGGCATCGCGGTAGGTGATGCGGCCGGGGGCGCCTTCGTTGGAATACCACTTGGTTTCGTTTTCGAAGACGGCGTAGTTGAAGTGGGCTTTGAACTGCTGTTGCCAGGTCGGGTTGTTGAGGAAGGCGCGGCTGATGGCGGAGCCGAAGGGGAAGGCGTGGGAGGTTTGCTGGATGGTGAGGGGGACGTTGGGCAGGGGGCGGCCGGCGGCGTCGACGAGGCGGAGCTGGACGTCGCGCTGGCGGTAGCGGCTGATGCGGGCGTCGGCGTCGTGCTTCCAGCGGTCGGGACCGGTGCTGCAGGCGGTCAGCAGCAGGAGCAGCAGCGGAAGGAGGCGGCAGGGGGCGGAGGGAATGCGCGAGGTCATGGGGACACCCGGGGTAGGACATGAGCGTGGGGCGTCTGTCATAGCGGCGGGGGGCGGGCTACGCAAATGCGTTGTGGGCTGTGAAGGGGAACGCGGGGGGAAAGGGTGAGAAAGCATGTCTTCCCCCGGCGAGCGGTGCGCTGATACAATGGCAGGCTCGATTTTCCGCCGACGATTGGGGTGGGGTGTACTGGTGGCGGTGCGTTTTCTCCGGCGGGCCGGAGGTCAATGGTGAGGGATTCATGACGGGTACGGTTGTGACGTCGGCAGCGATTCGCAAGCAGTTCATCGACTTTTTCGTGGAGAAGCACGGGCATGTGTTTGTGCCGTCGTCGCCGGTGGTGCCGCACGACGATCCGACGCTGCTGTTCACCAACGCGGGGATGAACCAGTTCAAGCCGTTCTTTTTGGGAACGGCGAAGGCTCCGTGGAAGCGGGCGGCGAACACGCAGAAGTGCATTCGCGCCGGGGGCAAGCACAACGACCTGGACGATGTGGGGCGTTCGCGGCGGCATCACACGTTTTTTGAGATGCTGGGCAACTGGAGCTTTGGGGATTACTTCAAGCAGGGCGCCATCGAGATGGCGTGGGAGCTGCTGACGAAGGTGTGGGGGCTGGATCCGCGGCGGCTGCATGTGAGCTGTTACGAAGGCAGTGCGGGTGTTCCGCGCGATGAAGAGGCGGCGGACATCTGGCGGAAGGTGGCGAACTGGACGCAGTATGGATTGAAGAACGAAGACCACATTCATTATTTCGGGAAGGACAATTTCTGGGAGATGGGGGACACGGGGCCGTGCGGGCCGTGCACGGAGATTTATGTGGATCGGCGGCCGGAGGCGGAGATCGCGGCGGAACTGGCGGCGGGGAAGCGGGCGCCTGTGAACGCGGAAGATCCGCGGGTGATGGAAATCTGGAACAATGTGTTCATCCAGTACAACCGCGATGCGAGCGGGAAGCTGACGACGCTGCCGGCGCAGCATGTGGACACCGGGATGGGGCTGGAGCGGATTTGCCAGGTGCTGCAGGGGAAGGATGACAATTATGCGACGGATTTGTTCACGCCGATTTTCGAGGCGCTGACGAAGCTGACGGGGATCGGGTACACGGGGCGGTTTCCGCGGACCAATGCGGCCGATCCGGCGGCGGAGGCGGCGGATGCGCAGTTGCGGCACGACATTGCGTTCCGGGTGATCGCGGATCATCTGCGGTGTCTGACCTTTGCGCTGACGGACGGGGCGGTGCCGAGCAACGAGGGGCGCGGGTATGTGCTGCGGCGGATTCTGCGGCGTGCGGTGCGGTTCGGGCGGCAGCAGTTGGGGCTGCGCGAGCCGTTCATGCACACGCTGGTGCCGGTGGTGGTGGAGACGATGGGGGGGATGTTCCCGGAGCTGGCGAAGAACCCGGGGCACGTGGTGGAGATCATCAAGGACGAGGAAATGAGCTTCGGCCGCACGCTGGACCGCGGCATCGGGTTGTTTGAAGAGGCGGCCAACCACGCCAAGGCGAATGATGAGAAGCAGCTGGTGATCCGCGCGGAGGACGCGTTCCGGCTTTATGACACGTATGGTTTTCCGATCGATTTGACGCGCATCATGGCGGAAGAACGGGGCATGCGCGTGGACCTGGAAGGCTATGAGCGGCTGATGAAGGAGGCGCAGGAGCGTGCGCGGACGGGCGGGAAGGACACTTCTGCGGCGGCGGTGCAGGACCTGCCGCCGAACATCCTCGATGACCTGGCGCGGCTGAACGTGCATCCGACGGAGGATTCGTTCAAGTTCAAGCATGGGCCGATCCGGGCGACGCTGCGGGCGATCTGGAACGGCAGCGACCTGGACCAGAGCACGGATGCGAGCGATGCGCGGCCGGGCGAGAAGGTGGCGCTGATTCTCGACAAGACGAACTTTTATGCGGAGATGGGCGGGCAGATCGGGGACTCGGGGGAATTGCGGACGGATGACACGCGCGGGCTGGGGTCCTCGATTTTCATCGTGGAGACGACGCGCGCGGTGGGGCCGTACATTTTGCACATCGGGCATATCCGGCAGGGCAAGCTGGTGGTGGGCGATGCGTTGACGGCGAGCGTGCTGGGGCATCGCGGGTTCACGGAAAAGAACCACACGTCGACGCACATCGCCAACTGGGCGTTGCGCGAGACGCTGGGGGATCATGTGCAGCAGAAGGGATCGCTGGTCGATCCGGACAAGCTGCGGTTCGACTTTGTGCATCCCAAGTCGATGAGCGACCAGGAGATCGCGAAGGTGGAGACGATGGTGAACACCTGCATCGACCTGAAGCTGCCGGTGTATGTGGACATCGCGCCGCAGGAACTGGCGATGAAGATTCACGGGCTGCGGGCGGTGTTCGGCGAGAAGTATCCGTCGATGGTGCGGGTGGTGTCGGTAGGCGTGCCGGTGGCGGATTTGCTGAAGGATCCGGCGAACACGAAGTGGCGGGGGTATTCGGTGGAGTTCTGCGGCGGGACGCACCTGGGCAACGCCGGCGAGGCGGAGCGTTTTGTGGTGACCGGCGAGGAGTCGGTGAGCAAGGGCATCCGGCGCATCGTGGCCTTGACCGGCGGGAGCGCGCGGGACGCGATCACGCAGGGGCAGGTCATTGAGAGCCTGATTTCCCAGGGCAAAACGGCGGAGGAGGCGACGCTGCCGGGGCTGGTTGCGGCGCTGCAGAAAGCGATCAGCGGTGCGAACGTGCCGCTGCTTTCCAAGCGGCGGGCGCAGGCGGCGATCTTGGAATTCCAGGAGCGGCACAAGAAGTTTTCGCGGCAGCAGGGGGCGCAGGCGACGGCGAGCTCCGGTGATGGCGATGC
>JBEHXY010000399.1:0-3946 GCA_048498455.1 Planctomycetota bacterium
AGCATGCGAAGCTTGGCGAGGGAGCGGCGGTCGAATTTCAGGGCGATGCGGGGGTACTGGGGGACGAGGGTTTCTTCATCGATGACCTGGGTTTTGCGGGATTCGATTTTGCCGCTGGTGCAGATCATGCCGAAGTCGGCGTTGATTTGTGCGAGCTCGTCTTCGGTGGGGGCATGCTTGACGCGGAGGAAGAGCTCGTCGCGCACATAGCGGCAGGAGTGGTAGTTGCGATAGAACTGCTCGATGTGGCGGACGCCGTCGGCGGCGTCGTTGGTGATGTAGTAGAGGGCCGTGTCGTCGGGGGAGATGAGGCCGTCGGTGAGGAGTTCGTCCTTGATGAAGCGGTCCCAGGAGCGCCAGTAGGTGCCGCCGGGCTGCTCGATGAGGACGATGGGGAGGGGATCGCAGCGGCCGGTCTGGACGAGGGTGAGGACTTCGAAGCCTTCATCGTGGGTGCCGAAGCCGCCGGGGAAGAGGGCGATGGCGTGGGTTTCTTTCACGAAGACGAGTTTGCGGGAGAAGAAGTAGCGGAAGTGAATGAGCTTTTCATCGCCTTCGATGATGGCGTTGGTGCGTTGTTCGAAAGGGAGCTTGATGGCGACGCCGAAGGAGGCGGCGAGGCCGGCGCCTTCGTGGCCGGCGGCCATGATTCCGCCGCCGGCGCCGGTGATGACCATGAAGCCGGCATCGGCGAGCTGTTTACCGAACTGGAGGGCGAGCTGGTAGTTGGGGTGGGTTTGCGGGGTGCGGGCGGAGCCGAAGACGGAGACTTTGCGTCGCTGGCGGTAGGGTTTGAAGATTTTGAAGGCGTAGCGGAGTTCCTTGAAGGAGCGGGCCATGAGTTTCATTTCGCCGCGGCCCGGGGCGTCCTGTGCGAGTTTGACGGCGGCCTGGATCATCTCCGCGGTGAGGTCCCGGTCTCCCCCTTTGGCGATGCCGGCCTGGTCGAGCAACTGATCGATCGCATCCTGCTGCGGTAATTCATTACGACTCAAAGTGCTTCCTTTCGGCACAGCGGGGCGAAACAGGCCAAGCATACGGATACGGGCGGGGGATTCAAGCGCGAACGGGCGTTGCGCGGGGTCGGGGCGGGTTGGTGGAAGGCGGGTGTTGGTTGCGGGAAGGTGGGGGGGTGGTATGCTGCGGGGCTTCGCAGGGATTCGTAATGAGGGTTTCGCATGCAGGTCGGGACGATGGCGGCGGTGGATCTGGTGGGGGTGAAGCGGGCGTTGATTTCGGTGTCGGACAAGACGGGGGTGGTGGCGTTTGCGACGGCGCTGCAGCGGGAGTTCGGGGTGGAGTTGATTTCAACGGGCGGGACGGCGAAGGCGCTGCGGGAAGCGGGGCTGGAGGTGCGGGACATTTCGGAGGTGACGGGGTTTCCGGAAATGATGGATGGGCGGGTGAAGACGCTGCATCCGAAGGTGCATGGCGGGTTTCTCGCGGTGCGGGACAACCCGGAGCACGTGGCGGCCATGGAGCGGCACGGGATCGAGGCGATCGATTTGATCTGCGTGAACCTGTATCCGTTTGAGGCGACGGTGGCGAAGGAGGGGTGCACGTTCGGGGAGGCGGTGGAGAACATTGATATCGGGGGGCCGGCGATGATTCGGTCGGCGGCGAAGAACCACCGGTCGATCGTGGTGGTAACGGACGGGGTGCAGTATGAGAAGGTGTTGAAGCATCTGCGGGCGAACGGGGGGCAGACGCCTTACGGGTTCCGTCTGGATTTGGCGTATTGGGCGTATGCGCGGACCGCGCAGTATGACGCGGCGATTTCGGCGTATATGGGGGAGGCGTATTTTGAGGCGAAAACGCAAAACGCAGAACTCAAAACTCAAAACTCAAAACTCAAAACTGTTGGCAGGGGGGTGCAATTTGTTGAGGCGGGCACAGGAGGCACGGGTACGGCCCCCGAGGTTGGGGCCGTACCCGTGGCACCCGAGGGTGGGGAGTTTGCGGCGGAGCGGGCGGGGGTTTTGCCGGCGGTGACGGTGGCGTTGTCGCGCGTGGAGGTGTTGCGGTATGGGGAGAATCCGCACCAGGTGGCCGGATTTTACAAGGTCAACGGGGCGCGGGAGGCGGGGGTGGCGACGGCGAAGCAGCTTCATGGAAAGGCGCTGAGCTATATTAATATTCTGGATGCGGATGCGGCGATCGAGCTGGTGCGGGAGTTTGGGGAGGCGGGGGCGGCGGTGATCAAGCATACGAACCCGTGCGGGTGTGCCGTGGGAAAGACCCTGGGCGAGGCGTTTGACCTGGCGTATGCGGGGGATCCGGTGGCGGCGTTCGGGGGGATCGTGGCGCTGAACCGGGAAGTGGATGAGGAGACGACGACGCGGATCGTGAGTGGGAAGCGGTTCCTGGAGGTGGTCATTGCGCCGGGGTATTCCGACGGGGCGCTGGCCATGTTGAAGGAGCGGTGGAAGGATTGCCGGATTCTGGCAACGGGGGAGCTGGGCGGGCGTGATGGGCGGCTGCTCCATTACCGGAGCGTGACGGGCGGGGTGCTGGTTCAGCAGCGGGATTTGGCCGGATTTGACCGGGCGGCGTGCACGGTGACCAGCCGGCGGCAGCCGACGGAGACGGAGTGGGCGGACCTGGGATTCATGTGGCTGGTGACGAAGCATGTGAAGAGCAACGCGGTGGCGATCGGGAAGGGGGGGCAGTTGCTGGGGGCGGGAGCGGGGCAGATGTCGCGGCCGATGTCGGCGCGGATCGCGATCGAGCTGGCGCAGAAGAATGGGCATGCGGAGAAGCTGTCGGGGAGCGTGGCGGGGAGCGATGCGTTTTTCCCGTTTCCGGATGGGCCGGAGCTGCTGATCGGAGCGGGGGTGCGGGCGATCGTCCATCCGGGAGGGAGCAAGAAGGACCAGGAGACGATTGATTTGTGCAATCGGCATGATGTGGCGCTGGTGGCTACAGGGCGGCGGCATTTTGCACATTGAGCTCGGGGGAGCCACCGATGAACACAGATAAACACCGATGACGACGGGGGGAACCGCCGATGAACGCGGGTGAACGCCGATGGCGGGAACGATGTTAAACAGGAAGTCACGAAGTCACGAAGGGGCACGAAGACCTATTTGAAGCGAGGGCATCGAGGCGGTGGGAGCCGGTGAGAAATCGTGAATGGAGGATTGGTGATGGGATTGAGGATTGCGGTGGTGGGGGTGGGGAAGGTGGCGCGGGAGGAGTATTTGCCGGTGTTGGTGAAGGAGGGGGTGGAGTTGGGGTATTGGAATCGGACGGACGGGCGGGCACGGGAGGCGGCGGAGCGGTTCGGGGGGACCGTTCTGGCGTCGCTGGGGGAGGTGGTGGATTTTGGGGCGGATGCGGTGATGGTGTTGACGAGTGAGCGGGCGCGGTATGCGGTGGGGAAGGCGTTGATTGAGGGGGGCGTGAAGCGGGTGTTTTTTGAGAAGCCGCTGGTGGCGATGGGGGGGCAGGCGAACGTGACGGAGGGGGATTTTGAAAAAGGGCGGGAACTGCTGGGGCTGGCGCGGGAGCGGGGGTGTGAGACGGCGATGGTGTTCAATTACCGGTTTTTCGAGCAGACGCTGCGGGCGAAAGCGGTGGTGACGGAGCGGAATTTCGGGCGGGTGACGAACGTGACGGGGCTGGTGCACTTTGCATGCTGGAGCCACTGCATTGACTTGATCCGGCATTTTGCGGGGGAGGTGGCGGAGATTGCGGGGCTCTCGGGGGCGGTGCACCGGAGCGCGGAGCTGGGGGTGGAGGCGGCGGATGTGACGGCGGGGTTTGTGATGGAGGGGGGAGCCACGGGGACGATCCTGGGGACGTTGGCGATGGGATGGGCGCATCCGCTGTATGAACTGACGTTCGCGTTTGAGCGGGGGCGGATTCACCTGCGGGATCTGGACGGGACGCTGGAGATCCTGGAGGGCGGCGGCGGGCGACATGAGCTGGTGATGCTGGTGCGGGA
>JBEHXY010000400.1:0-3943 GCA_048498455.1 Planctomycetota bacterium
AAGCCGTACAATGCGCTGGCATCCTAACTTGCGGAGACCCGCCATGCGCTTCACCCGCATCATCCGCCGGCCCCTTCACATCCTCTCCGCAGCCCTCACGCTCACGCTCATCCTCCTCTGGACCGCCAGCTATTTCTCTGGCACCCTCCTCAACCGCGCCTCCCACGCCACCGCCGGCTTCACGCAATTGGGACGCCACACCACCCTCATTTCCGTCAACGGCCGTCTCGCCCTCTGGCTCAACACCCTCCGCATCGACACCCGCTCCGATTCCCCCGAAGCCGACCTCCCCTGGACCCGCTCCCCCCTTTTCTCGCCGGGCGCCCTCCGCTCCCCCACCCCCGGCCTCACCCGCTACACCGGCTTTGACTACGACTTTGAGCAACATCCTTACCCCGCCGACGCCCGCCTCGGCCCCTCCTGGACCCTCTGGCTCCAACTGCCCTACGCCTTCCTGACCTTGCTCGCGGCCTCCCCCCTCCTCGTCCCGCTCTCTACCTTCCTCCAAAAACGCCGCCGCATCCGCCGCGGCCTCTGCCCCACCTGCGCCTACGACCTCCGCTCCTCCCCCACCCGCTGCCCCGAATGCGGTACCCCCACCGCTCAAATCGTGCCCGCCCCCCCTCCGGCACCCGCCCTCCCCTAAAGGTTTTGAGTTTGAGTTTTGCGTTTTCCCGCCCCCTCGTTTTAACCCCCAAAAACGCCCCTCCCCCGACCCGCCCGCGTCAAAAAACACCAACTTACGCCCCCTTATCGCTCCTTAACCCCGCTTATCCCCACTTATCCGCCCGCCAACCTGCGTTTTTAACCCAATAACGCACCCCACCCCCATTTTCACCCAAAAAAACGCCACTCCCCACACCGATTTTTGCAAAAATCCCCCCATTTTCGCCCCCACTTTTTGCCGCTCCCACAAAAAAGTGTCCCGCCGCAAAGTGAATTGTACGGTGTAAGCAGTTGGAGGCGTCCCAACGACACGGAGTCCACCTATGCGATCCTCTCACCGCTCCACCCGCTCCTTCCTCCCCGGGCTCCTGCTCGAACCCCTTGAGGCCCGTACCCTGCTCTCGGCGGCTCCCGCAGCCCACAGCGCTTGTCCCTCCAGCGGCGGCCACGCGGCCCCCTCGCCCGCCGTTACCGCCGACCTCCTCAAGCTCCAAACCGACAGCGCCGCCTTTCTCGCCAACCTGAAGTCCTTCCTGGCGACCATCCGGGCCGACCTCAAGGCCCTCCACGACGGCGGCGGCGATGCCAACGTCGCGGCCGCCCAGGCCAAGCTCGATGCCGACCACAAAGCCATGGACCCCGTCGTCGCCGCCGACCAGGCCGCGATCGACGATCTCAACGCCAGGTATTCCACGCTGCTGGATGATGACCAGGTCGCCCTGGCGATGGCCCCCGACCTCGCCAGCCACAACGACGCCATGACCAAGCTGCTCGCCGACCAGCAGGCCTTCGTCAACGAGCTCTCCGTCGCCCAGAACAAGCTGACCCGCGACTCGTCGATCCTTTCCGACGATGAGCACGCCCTGCAAATCGCCATGGACGCCGCCGGCTCCGGGGCCACCGACCCCACCGCCGCCAAGGCCAAGCTCGCCGCCGACCGCCTCGCCTTCGAGACCCAGCGGCAGGCCGACTGCGCCACCATCGCCGCCGACCTGAAGCAATTGGCGGCGGACCGCAAAGCCGCCCTCGCCAACGCCAAGCCCACCCTGTTTGCCCATCGCGCGTGAGAGTGTTGACGGCGGCCGGGCCGGGAAACCGCCCCGGCCCCCGCGCCTCACGCCCCGCGCAGCGCTGCCCGGACGTGCTCCACGAACGTCCGCAGCCGCTGCGTGTGCGTGAACTGCGCCTGCACCACCCCCTGCATCCCCGCCGCGATCTCCCGCCGGGCCGCCGCATCCGCCAAATAGCGCCCCGCCAAAGCCGCAAATTCTGCCTCGCTGCCGAAACGAATCTGCGCCAGCTGCGGAAACAGCACCGGCGCCTGCGGCAGCGCCGCCCAGTTCTCCAGTGCCCGCAGCTCCTCCCCTTCCCCATAACCACTCAGACATCCACCGAGCGTCTCGATCGCCTGCCGTAAGGCCCGGTCCTCCGCCGCCCGCAGTTCCCGCAGCGTCCGCAGCCCCAGCGAAAGCGCCCGCGTTCCCAGCGTGTAAAGCGCGTGGGAAAGCGCATCGCCCCGGGAATCGTTGGGCGAGGAGCGCGTCAGGAAAAAGGCCCCCGCCGCCAGCCCATCCAGCGACCGCGAATGCAGGAATCCCCCCTCGATCAACTGCAGGTTGATCCGCGACGCCTGGTAAATCGCGTGAATCTCCGCCCCCTGCTGCGCCGGTCCGGCGGCAAACCTGGTGAACCGCGGATGCTTCTCCCATCCCTGGCCATACAATCGCAACGTCTTGCCGTGGGCATCCGCATAGGTGGCCGCCCAATGCAGCGCCGCATGGCGGAAGCAGCGGTCCGCGACCAAGGCCAGCGACAGAGCCAGCTCGTTGGCGGCCTTCTCCGGCAGCGACGCCCGCGCCGCGATCAGCCGCTGCAACCCGGCAAATTCCCACGCCCGCCCCGACTGCTGCCCGGCCAGTATCTCCCCCGCGCACCCCGCAAACACCGCCGCCAGCTCCGGCGACCCCTGCCACCGCACCGCCTGCTGTCCGGCGATCTCCTCCGGCGCGGCCGAGGCATTGGAAATGAACGAAAAATCGCACGCATGCTTTTCGAGCAGCGCCGGATCCGCCGGCGTCGCCGGATACCGAAACGACGAGGCTGCCGGGTGACAGAACACCACGTTCCGCCGCGGCCAGTTGTGAAACGACCAGCCATGCAGGGCCCCATGGCCCGCTACAAACGTCACCGCGTCCAGGCTGGCCGTCGCCGCCTCGGTACGCATGCAGGGCAGGTTGTCCTGGTCCCAGCAGACGAACGGCACGTCCCGCGGCAGTGCGGGGTTCTCGTAGCGCAGCCGCGAAATCTGCAGGATCAGGTCCGGCTGAAATGCCGCCAGCAGTTCCGGAAAGGGATTCTCCAGCGACTGATCGTCCGGCTCGATCGCCACCCGCATTTCGTGCCCCAGCTCCCCCGCCGCGCAGCGCAGCTCCTCGACCGCGTACTGCAGCACCGTGGTGTAGCGCGAGGTGATCGCCAGGATCTTCAGCGGCGCAGCCTCGGCAAACCGCTTGGCCCAGAAGGCCGGCGTCTTGTCCCGGTAAACCGCATCGACCTCGGC
This sequence comes from Planctomycetota bacterium, assembly GCA_048498455.1. GTDB lineage: Bacteria > Planctomycetota > Phycisphaerae > WQYP01 > WQYP01 > CALCHA01. The sequence continues at coordinate 3,227 of JBEHXY010000400.1, forward strand.
CAGCGTCGCCTGACGCGATTGCTGCCGCAGCGCCCGAAGCGCCTGGATTGTCTCCTCCAGCGGCAGCGGCGGCCGCTCCCGCAGCTGGCAGCGCACAAACTGCTCCGGCACCGACCAGCCGGCGCGCTCCCGCACGGCCCCCTTGAACGCCTGCAGCGCATCGGCCCCGACGAACCAGCGCGTCCGCGGGTGCCGCAGCACCTCCTGCAGGTCGTGCAGGTGCAGCACCATCGCCAGGGCCAGCGGATCGGGCTCCAGCACATAAAGCGCCGGTGCGTACCCGTTGTAGGTGTTGGTGGTGGTCCGGAAGATTTCCAGGAACAGCCAGCCGAACCCGATGCCGTCGAAGAGCACCGGATAGGGCACAGGCGTTTTGGCCTTGTCGAAGGTCCACATCGCGGTCGCGGCCTTGTGGTCTTTGAGTCCCCCCAGCCAGGCGCCATCGCGCGCGATCTGGTAATTTCCATCGGGCGCGAGGTGCAGTTCATAGCCCGCCAGTTCGCCAGCCGCCGCTTCCACCCGCCCCGCTGCCGCCGGGTCGCGCTCCCGCAAAGCGCGCAGGTTGGCCGCAAACCGCCGCCCCCGGCTCGTCCAGGCCGTGCCCCCCCCTACCCGCGTCGCCGCCAGCATCAAAAGCTCCCTGAAGGTGCACCTGCTGAAGCGTTATCGGTCCAATCCCCTGTACATCCCTAGCCAACCGTGGCACGAGCCGCATTG
>JBEHXY010000401.1:0-3931 GCA_048498455.1 Planctomycetota bacterium
CCATCCGCAGCACGTGTCCTTTTCATTGATCGGCTCCGCGCTGGTCTTTTTCGACCATGACACCGGAAACCTGTGGGCCTATGAAGACGCCGAAAAACCCGCCACCCTCATCGGCAAGCTCGATTCTTTCGACAAGCCCCTCGTCACCGCCGCCATGAAGGCCGCCCAGAAAGCGGAGGCCCTCGCGCCCCCTGCTGCACCCACTCCCGCGTTTACTCGTCCACAGCCCCAACCGCCGGCAAATGCCGCCAGCGGCTCGATCGTCGCCGAAAAGCTCAATGCCATGCCCCGAAATCTCTGGCCCTCGGAAGGGGAAAATCAGGTCAAGCGCGACGCACGCAACGACTGGCTGACCAAGAATCCAGCGCAGGGGGCCGCTGTATTCACCGGGAAAATAGTGAGCGTTCGTGTCGAAGCGGGGCCGCAGGACCAAAAGGTCGTCAAGGCCGACATCGACGTCGAGAACGTTTCGATTTGGGGTACCACGATGACCCTGTCCATCGTTGCCACCTTTGACTCGCTCACGCCCGAAGACGTCATCAACTGGACCGACGGCCAGACCATCACCGTCGCCGGAACGGTGGGAAAGGCCACTCCAAGCGCCGGCATCTTCTCCGATACCTATAGCACGGTGGACGTCACGCTGGATCACGCCGAACTGAAAAAATAACCTCGTCATCGTGAAGTCCATCCCCAACGGTCCGCGCCGCCCTCCCCGTTTACCCTGACTCGCAATCTTCCCTCGACCCGCTCGTTCCTCTTCCATTGGAGGTCCAAACCATGTCCGACTTCTCCCGCCGCAGCTTTCTCAGCACCGTCGCCGGCACCGCCCTCGCCGCTTCGCTCCCCGCCACCGCTTTTTCGCAAACCACCAAGCCCGCCGGCAAAAAGCCCAACGTCCTCTTCTTCATGTCCGACGACATGCGCGTCGAAATCGGCTGCTACAACTCCATGCACCACGCCCAAACCCCCAACCTCGACGCCCTCGCCAAATCCGGCGTCCGCTTCGACCGCAACTACTGCCAGTTCCCCATCTGCAACCCCTCCCGCGCCTCCCTCTTCACCGGCAAAAGGCCCACCATCACCAAGGTCCTCGGCAACGGCACCAATCTCCGCAACGTCCAGCCCGACATCATCACCCTCCCCCAGCTTTTCCGCATGAACGGCTACGTCTCCGCCCGCGCCGGAAAAATCTTCCACGGCGGCTTTGATGACCCCAAGGCCTGGGACGTCGGCGGCGGCGTCCGCGAAGGGGACGGCGGCGCCGGCGGCAACACCATCGACATCCCCCGCACCCCGGTCCCCCAGCCCGGCTCCGACATCCTCCCGCCCCTGCCCCAGGACAACACCCAGGCCGCCCACTCCGACCGCATCATCCTCCTCGAGGGCAAAGGCGAAGGCCACCCCGATTACAAAACCGCCGACCTCGCCATCGAGCACCTGCGCAAATACAAGGACCAGCCCTTCTTCATCGGCTGCGGCTTCGTCAAACCCCACTCCCCGATGGCCGCGCCTCAAAGCTGCTACGACCTCTATGACCTCGACAAAATCGAGCTCACCCCGGATTTCGCCGCCTGGCCGACCGTTCCCGAAGGCTTCCCCTCCGCCGCCATCCGCAAGCGCAACGCCGACCTCTTCATCGGCCGCGGCGCTTCCAAAGAAGAAGCCAAGCAGTACATCCGCGCCTACATCGCCGCCATTTCCTTCGCCGACCAGCAGCTCGGCCGCGTCGTCGCCGAACTCGATCGCCTTGGCCTGCGCGAAAACACCATCATGGTCTTCGTTGCCGACCACGGCTATCAGCTCGGCGAAAAGGGCAAATGGTCCAAGGCCGGCTCCCTCTTCGAAATGGGCACCCGCGTCCCCCTCATCATCGTTCACCCCGGCGCCACCGGGAACGGCACCGCCTGCTTCCACACCGTCCAGTCCCTCGACATCTTTCCCACGATGATGCAGCTCTGCAATCTCCAGCTCCCCGCCGGCGCCCCCGACCTCGGCCTCGAAGGCACCTCCCTCATTCCCCTGCTCCAAAAACCCGATGCCCCCTGGGACCAGCCCGCCTACTCCGTCTGGAGCGAAGACGGCAAAACCCTCCACGGCACCGCCATCCGCACCGCTGATTGGCGCTACGCCGAATTCGGCCAGGACGGCGCCAACGGCAACATGCTGTTCGACCCCAAAAAAGACCCCCTCGAAATGCACAACCTCGCCAACGACCCCCAATACGCCGCCGTCGTCAAACAACTCTCCCCCCTCGTCCGCCAATACGCGGCAAGCCTGAAAGCGTAACGTGTCCTCATGCGCACCCGACGCCCCATCCGCGCCGGCATCCACGCCACTCTCTTCGCGCTGATTCTGGGTGCATGGCTGATCTCGTATCGCGTCGGCTACATCTTCCGCCTGCCTTCCTCGAACGTGCTCATGCTCGAAGGCCGCGGCAGCCTCCGCCTCTTTCACGCCGATGATTTCCTCGACGATTTCGGTTTCGGTTGGAGCCTGATGCTCTCCCACCTGCAGCGTCTGGACCGCTATCAGATCTCCCTCTCCGACCGCGCCCTCTCCGCGGAATTTCCGCACAACCTATCCTACTCCCGCCGCGACCGCTGGCTCCTCCGCATCCCCTTCTGGCCCTTCGCCTGCCTCTTCGCCCTCCTGGCCCTTCGCAACGTCCTCGGCCGCCGCACCGCCAACCCGCGCGCATTCCCAGTCGTCACCATCCCCACCCCATCACCCTTCCCCGATGCCTCGCCCGCCAATCCATCCCCACACTGATCGCATCCCTCCGCCCTCCCAATTACCAATTACTATTTACCAATTACCCCCTGGCTCCTCCGCGCCTACCATCAGCCATTGCGCAAAGGAGCCCTCTCATGCCCACCACCGCCACCCGCACCCTCGGCAACTCCGACCTCACCGTCCGCCCCCTCTGCCTCGGCGGAAACGTCTTCGGCTGGACCATCGACGAGCCCACCTCCTTCCAGATCCTCGACGCCTTCCTCGCCGCCGGCTTCAACTTCATCGACACCGCCGACGTCTACTCCAAGTGGAAGCCCGGCAACACCGGCGGCGAATCCGAAACCGTCCTCGGCAACTGGATGAAAGCCCGCAACAACCGCGCCCAGGTCATCCTCGCCACCAAGGTCGGCATGGAAATGCCCGACACCAACCCCCTCGGCGGCGGCAAAGGACTCTCCAAAAACTACATCCTCAAAGAAGCCGAAGCCTCCCTCAAACGCCTGCAGACCGACTACATCGACCTCTACCAATCCCACCAGGACGACCCCGCCACCCCCATCGAAGAAACCCTCGACGCCTACCAGACCCTCATCCAGCAAGGCAAAGTCCGCGTCATCGGCGCCTCCAACTACACCGGCGAACGCCTCGCCCAGGCCCTCACCCTCGCCGAGCAAAAAAAGCTCCCGCGCTACGACATGCTCCAGCCCCACTACAACCTCGTCGAACGCCACGAATTCGAATCCACCCTCCGCCCCGTCTGCCTGCAGCACAACGTCGGCGTCATCCCCTACTTCTCCCTCGCCTCCGGCTTCCTCACCGGCAAATACCGCTCCGAAGCCGACCTCCAGAAATCCGCCCGCGGCAAGAGCGCCCAAAAATACCTCAACCCCAAAGGCCTCCGCGTCCTCGACGCCCTCGATGCCGTCGCCAAACGCCACAGCGCCACCCCCGCGCAAGTCGCCCTCGCCTGGCTCTCCGCCCAGCCCACCATCGTCGCCCCCATCGCCAGCGCCACCCGCCTCGACCAACTCCACGACCTCATCGCCTCCACCACCCTCCTCCTCGATGACCTCTCCCTCGCCGAACTCAACCGCGCCAGCGACTAACCTTTTTAGCGGTCGGCCTCGGCCGACGGTCGTTCGCAGAAGCGCATCCCCCCGCCACCCTCCCCCGCGCGCCCTCCGCCTGCTAAAAT